>DATEIK010000035.1:0-13798 GCA_035279065.1 Sphingomicrobium sp.
CAGTAAAAGTTGCCGCCGAACGGATCGGCGACGCGCATTCCGGGCTTGAGCCCGAGGAACTTCAAAAGCTCGGCCGGCTTGCGGCCTTCGTCGAGCTTGACGTTATCTGGGGTGCGATCGGGTGACGCGACGGCAGCGGCAATGGCGTCGGCGCGAGCCGCGGGCTTGGCAACCAGCATAGAGGCGGGCGCCGCGGCGAGCAGCAGCGCGAAGGCGATATGAGCCGATTTCTTCATGGACATTCCCCCTTTGAACAACGGCGGCGCGCTGGGCTCGCGTCTAACCACCGGGCAAGCCGTCTTCGACCAACCGTCAGCATGGCGCGACCGAAGCTTTCGCGCCAGACCTTTCGCATCACGCTGCCGATCCGCGATGGGCTGACGAAATTTCGCGGCTTGTGCCCGCAAAATGCGACGCTGGCGCATCGTCAGCGCTGTTCAAGCGTTCATCAGCTGAGGTTCCCTTAAAACGAAGGAGCAACGGCATGACCGAGAACAAGGACCAGATCGCGACACTGAACACGCTGATCGCGACGACCATCGACAGCATCACCGGCTACGAGGATTCGGCCGCGAACATCGACAATGAGCGGCTGCGCGAAACCTTCCGCCAGCGCGCCAACGAGCGCCAGAAGGTGGTCGAAGACCTGCGTGCGCAGGTGCGGCGTCTCGGAGGCGATCCGGAAGACTCGGGTTCGTTCCTCGGCAAGGCCCACCAGCGCTTCGAGGATTTGAAGGCGGCCATCACCGGGCGCGACGAGAAAGCCATCGTCAACGAGGTCGAGCGCGGCGAGGATTATCTCAAGGCCAAGTTCGAGACGGCGCTCAACGACGGCAATTTGACGGGCGAAACTCGCGAAGCGGTCGAGCGCTGCTACCAATCGGTGCGCGAAGGCCACGACCAGATAAGCCACCTGAAGCACGGCATGGAAGCTTCATCGTAAAGTTTCCGAACCCCCGGTTGGGGGTGGGGCGCGGGGCGGCTCTTCGGCCAGCGGAGCTGCCCCGCCTGCCTAATTCAGTAGCCCATCAGCGCGAGAACCTCGCGGCGGCTGCGCTCGTCCTCGCGGAAAGTGCCCATCATCCGGCTGGTGGTCATCATCACGCCGGGCGTATTGACCCCGCGCGCGGTCATGCAGGCGTGCGTCGCCTCGATGATCACGGCGACGCCCTTGGGCTGGAGGTGCTGCCAGATGGTGTCGGCGACCTGAGCGGTCAACCGCTCCTGCACCTGCAGGCGCCGCGCGAACCCGTGGAGCACGCGCGCGAGCTTGCTGATGCCGACCACCCGATCGCGCGGGAGGTAGGCGATCGACGCCTTGCCGATGATCGGCGCCATGTGATGCTCGCAGTGCGACTGGAACGGGATGTCCTTCAGGAGCACGATCTCGTCGTAGCCGCCGACCTCCTCGAAGGTGCGGCTGAGGTGCGCAGCGGGGTCCTCGGCATAACCGCGCGCATATTCGCGCCAGGCCTTGGCGACGCGGCGCGGCGTATCGAGCAACCCTTCGCGGTCGGGATCGTCCCCCGCCCAGCGGATCAGGGTGCGGACAGCTTCGCTGACGTCTCCCGGGATTTCGCTGGCGGGTGCGGATTCGACCAGGTCGCCGTCCTCGGGGTCGCCATGGTTCGTCATTGTCCGATCTCCCGCGCGATATCGTCCGCGACCGCGGCCGCTTGCTCCCGAATGTCCGGGACGGCAATGATTTCCCAGAAGCGCCCCTTGGTCAGCGGACCGAGCGCCCACAGGCCTTCGCTGCCCATCAGCCGCGAGCGTTCGTCGACCTCGAGCCCGATGCCGAGATGGTCGGGCCGGACCTGGCCCGCGTCGAGCAGGCTGCGGAGCAGCGGATCCTTCGTCCGGGCCATCGAGTGCAGCGGGCCGGTGCAGTTGAAGGCGTAGGCGAAGCGCTCCGACTTGAGCGAGCTTGCTCGCCTCTTGCGATATTCGACTTCGAGCGCGTCATCGACGGCCTGCGCAGTGACGATCCGGCCCGCGACGATCTCCAGCCGCCCTTCCGCAATCATCCTCGCGACGGTGCCGCCGACTTCCGGCGCGATGCGGTGGCGGTGAACGTCCCACCACGGCCGCGCGTGGCGCATGAACCGCCGCTGCTCGTCATCGCTGAAGCCCTGCCACAGCGACTGGCTGTAGGGCCGAAGGCTATCGACCGCCGCGCGCCAACCGACCTCCGCTCCGCGGCGCCGCAGCCAGCGCCACAAAGCTCGCAAATTGCGGGAGGGGATATCGGCCTGTTCGACGGGTGCGGGCTCGAAGTCCGCGTGCGAGCGCGGAATCAACCCACGCCGCGACAAAGCGACGATCCGGCCGCGATGCCCGGCGGCATCGAGCGAAAGGACGAGGTCGACCATGGTGAGACCCGTGCCAATCAGCAGCGCAGCGCCGCCGGTCTCGGCCAGGTCCTTAACGGCTGCGCGGGCCTCGGCGCCCCAGGGATTGCGTAGATAGCGCTCGCCCGCGCCGGTGAACGCGCTCAGCGATTCCGGTTCCTGGTTGCCGATGGCCAGGACGAGTGCGCCGGCGTCCAGCTCTCCGCCATCGTCGAGTGTGATTCGCCAGCCGTCCCCGGTGCGCGCTGCCTTCGACGCGGCTGCCTCGAAGACCTCGGCTCCGTTGGCGGTCGCTTCGGCGAGGATGTCGCCGAGATATCGGGCGAACAGCCGGCGCTGGGCAAAACCGCGTCGGTCGCCGCCTTCGTTCTCGAACCGGCGGGCGAAATCGTCCGGCTGGCCGGCCCAGGCGCTCATTCCTTCGGCGCGGACATTCAGCAAATGCGCCGGCTCGGTGGTCGAATAAGCGACGCCCTTCCCCGCTCGGCCGCTGCCGTCGATCAGCGCCGACGCAATCCCGCGCCGCGCGAGCTGCGCCGCCAGGATTGTCCCCGAAAAGCCGCCACCGATGATCGCGACCGGGACCCGGTCAGATGTCATAGTCCGACCAGTTCTCCGGCGTGGGCGAAGCCGCCTTGCGCTTCTGGATGTAGTCGTAAGTTCGAGTGACGACCTTCCCCGCGGTGTCGGTGAACAGGCCCGGGATCGCCGCGTGGACGAAGGCGGCGACGCCCGCGACGATCAGCTCGCTGCCGATCTTGACGGCGCCGGCGCCATGATTTGCCCAGCTCATGCCGAGCGACCGCGGATGTGCCAGGAACAGGCGGTCCACAGGTCCGCGAACGGGTTCGGTCTGGTTGGTTGCCATGGCCCCTTGCCTTCGAAATCTTGTGGCGACCCCGACAGGATTCGAACCTGTGGCCCTCAGATTAGGAATCTGATGCTCTATCCTGCTGAGCTACGGGGTCCCGCGCCGACGAATAGGGGACCGGGCGTGGCCAATCAATTGACTTGGCCGGGCGGGACGACCGGCAGCGGCAGCGGAGCGACCGGAACACCGTCTTCTGCAAGGGACTTTGCCTGAGCCAGAGTCGCCTGCCCGTGGACCGGCTCGGGCTCCGCCTCGCCGGCGTGAATCGCGCGCGCCGTGTCCGCGAATTTGTCGCCGACCCAGCGCGAGTTCTTGAGCATCTCGGCCTGGGCGGCCGCGAGCCGGGCGAACGGATCGCCGGAGCCCTTGCGCGGCACGCGCGGGGCCATTGGGGCCTTGGCGATATTGGTCGAGCGGCAGAACGGACATTCGACCAGCCCGCTCCCGGCTTGTTCGTCGTAGTCCGAGCTAGAGCGGAACCACGCCTCGAAGGTCTCTCCGCCGTCGCGGCACTGGAGGTCGAAGACGATCATCGCGTGACCGCTTCCGGTATCGGGCGGCGATGGTTGAGCGCCGGTATCCGCGAACGGACGTCGGAAATGCGCGCAAGGTCGATGTCGGCAAAGCCGACACCCGGCGCCTCGCCCATGTCGAGCAGCACCTCGCCCCACGGGTCGACGACGAGCGAGTGGCCGAAGGTATTGCGGCCGTCCTCATGGTGCCCGACCTGGGCCGCCGCGACGACGAACAGCCCGGCCTCGATCGCACGCGCGCGAAGCAGGACATGCCAGTGGGCGCGGCCGGTCGGCACGGTGAAGGCGGCCGGGACCGCGATCACGTCCGCGTCAGCCTCGGCCAGGCGGGCGAACAACATGGGGAAGCGCAGGTCGTAGCAAATCGTCAGCCCGAGCTTGCCGACGGGCGTCCCATTGATCAGCGCGACGTCCGTGCCGGCGGAATAGGTCGCGGACTCTCGCCAGCTCTCGCCCGTCGGGAGGTCGACGTCGAACAAGTGGATCTTGTCGTAGCGCGTGCGCACCTGCCCTTCGCGGTCGATGACGAAGGCGCGGTTCGCGACCTTGCCGTCGTCGAGGAGCACGGCGAGCGATCCGAGATGCACCCAGATGCTCTGTCGCTTCGCGGCCTCGCGACAGGCGGAAAGCACGATGTCCTCATCTTCGCTACGCAGGTTCTGCCGCGCACGCTGGGTGTCGCGATCGAGCAAACCCGACATCTCGGGCGTGAACAGCATTTCCGCGCCGCCGTCCGCAGCCGCGGCGATCGCGTCGATCAACGCTCGCGCGTTCCCCTTTGGATCGATGCCCGTCTGCGACTGGAAAAGCGCAATCTTCGTCATCGCCTCACGCCGCGAACAGCGCGTCGAGCTTGCCCGCGCGCTCGAGCGCCATCAAATCGTCGCAACCGCCGACGTGGCGCTCGCCGATGAAGATTTGGGGCACCGTCATCCGACCGTTCGCGCGCTGGATCATCACCTGCTTCTCGGGCCCACCGAAATCGACCACGATCTCCCGATACTCTACGCCCTTGGCGGTGAGCAGATGCTTGGCCCGCCAGCAATAGGGACAGGTGGTCTTGGTGTAGATTTCGACGGTCAGCACAAACGCTCCTTTCGCCGGTCAACTTAAGCACGGAATTCAACGCATCAACTGTGCCGGGCGCACCACGCGCGCCCAGCTGATGAGTTCGACGCGAGCGGCACCGGCGCGCTTCAACGTGCGGGCGCAGGCCTCGGCCGTGCTGCCCGTCGTGAGCACGTCGTCAATGAGGATCACGGTCTTGCCCGCGACCGCATCCTTGTCGGCGATCCGGAAGGCACCGGCGACCGCCTTGCGGCGCTGGAGCGGGCTCATGCCCTTGAGCGGTGGCGTGCGCTTGACGCGGCGGAGCGCGAACGGCTGCGTCGCGATCGACAGGCGCCGCGACAGCTCGCGCGCGACCAGAGCCGACTGGTTGAAGCCGCGCCGCCACAGCCGGCTTCGGTGCAGCGGTACCGGAATGAGGATCGCCTCGCCGTCGCCGCTGACGAGCGGTGCCATGTAGCGCGCCATGGTCCGTGCGATGGCCACTTTGCGCCCATATTTGAGGCGAATGGCGAGGCTCCGCGGCAGCTCGCCGTAGGCCACCGCGGCGCGCGTCCGCGCGATGCGCGGCGGCCGGGCGAGGCACGCGCCGCAGGTCTCCGAATCCGTCGCTTGCAGCGGCATTCCGCAGGTCACGCATCCGCCATCGCCGAGGAACTCGACCTGCTTCCAGCACTCGGGGCAGAAGCTGTGCACAGCGGCGACGATCACGCCGCATCCCGCGCAGCGCGGCGGGAGGGCGAAGTCAAGCGCCCAGCACGCGCAGGTCCGAAGCGCATGGCCGATCATGCTCCACCTTGTCGCTTGTGACCGCGCATCGCACAAGCGCCGGAATGAGCGAATTGTTCGACATGGAGCTGCGTGCCGCGCGGCGCGACCGCGCGGCGCGGACCGGGCCCGAACTGTTCCTGCTCGAACGCGTCTTCGCCGACTGCCTCGACCGCATCGCGCTGGTCCAGCGGCGGTTCGGACGCGCACTGTTGCTCGGCTGCGCAGATGCCGAATGGCCCAATCGCTTGCGCGAGGCCGCTAACAGCATCGACGTCCGAGACCCTGGCCCCCTCTTCGCGCAGGCAGCCGACGGCGCAATGGTGGCCGAAGACGCGTGGCTGCCCGAGCCCCGCGCCTATGACCTGGTCGTCGCGATCGGGACGCTGGATACGGTCAACGGCTTCCCGCTGGCCTTGCGCATCCTGTTCGAATCGATGAGCGACGATGCGCTGCTGATCGGAGCGATGTCCGGCGGCGAGACCCTGCCCAGGCTGCGCTCGGCGATGCGCGCGGCGGACGCGGCTTCAGGCGCCGCCTCGGCCCACGTCCATCCGCGGGTCGAAGCCTCGCAGCTCGCTCCACTGCTGTCGAACACCGGCTTCGCGATGCCGGTGGTGGACGTCGACCGGGTCAGCGTCACTTATGACTCGCTGCAGCGGCTGGTACAGGACTTGCGCGCGATGGGGGCGACCAACGTCCTTCGCGAACGCGCCCGAGAGCCCCTGTCGCGCACCGCATATCGCGCCGCGGCGGATGCATTTCGCCACGAAGGCACCGACGGCCGAACGACGGAAACCTTTGAAATCCTGCACTTTGCGGCGTGGAAAGCACCGGGCCGGCATAGATGAAACGCCGTTAACTCTGTCCGCTGGAAGAGTTGTTAACCCACTTCCTCATAAAACCGCCGCGTGGACGTGGACCAGAGGAGGGTGGCGTGATCGCTATCCGAGGAATGTTGCGCAGGCTCGGCGCGGATCAGCGCGGGGCAACTGCAATCGAATACGGGCTGATCTGTGCCCTGATCGCTGTGGCGGCGATCGGCGGGATGCAGGCGCTCGGCGGCGGGGTTGGCGGCAAATGGGGCCAGCTCCTCGCGACCATGAGCAAATATATGAACTGATCAGCTGCGTCGGGCTCCGTAGACGACCAGCTTCACCTTCTGCCCGGGCGCGAGCGTCGCGTTCGCCGCCAGGCCATTGATCGCCAGGAACCGATCCAGCTTATTATCGCGATAGGCCATGCGGCTGCTGAGCGACTGCACCGTATCACCCGGCGCCACCGTCACGACGTGGATCACGCGCGGCCGGATCGCCGACGCCTCCTCGGCGCTCAGGCGCCTTAGCGAATTGACCATCTGAGCGAAGGGACCGACACCTGATCCGCCGGGGGTCAGCATCACGAAATGATAGATGCGCTGCGGATCCCACTGATAGGCGACCACGCTGACGTCGATCGGCCCGGAATTGGTGTTGATCCGCGTCGACGTGATCGCCGCGGCCATGCCGTTGATCGTCACGCGCTGTGGCGGCGGGATTGGGATCTGCAGCTGCCCGCGCGTCAGCTCCTGGAAGACGCGCAGGATGTAATTCTCAAGCGTCCCCGAGAATCGCCCGCCGCTGAACTGGGCCTTTCCGCCGGAACCCGAAATCGTCACCGCCGTCGTCCCGTTGGACATGAGGTAGCCGGGCGGGACCGTGAACTGGATGCGCAGGTCGGGATGGGTAAACGTCGGCCCGTCGATCACGCCCTGCGCGGGATCGTCATCGACGTAGATGCCCTCGATCTCGCGGAGGAAGGTGTCGCGGTTGCGCACGCCGGTGCCGAGCCTGCCGGTGGCGCGGGCTTCGGCGAGCGCCCGCTGCATACGGTTCTCGCTCAGCGGATGTGTCCGCGCCCATTCCGGCGTCTGCCGGTTCGTCTTGCCCTGCAACCGCGCGTCGAGCGCGGTCTGCAAGCTGAGCGCCGACAGCAGCCGCGCGGCGCCGCCGGGGTCGTAGCCGGACGCGATCAAATATCTAAGGCCAAGCGTGTCCGCCTGATATTCCTGATCGCGCGAGAAGCTCAGGAGATCGAGTTTCGACCTTTGCTGGATGTAGTTACCGAGTGGGCTACCCCCGAAGATCGCGCCGAAGATCTGCCCAAAAACCCCGTATCGGCTTTGCTGGGCATATTGCTCGCGGATGTGGGCGTGGTTGGCGGCGATATGGCCGACCTCGTGCCCGAGCGCGAAGGCGAGCTGGGATTCGTCGTCCATCAGGGTCATGAGCTGGCGCGTCACATAGACATATCCGCCGGGCACCGAGAAAGCGTTCTCGACCGCGGAATTGAGCAAGGTGAAGTGGAGCGCCTGCCCGGAATTGGCCACGCCCGACACTGCGCCGACCCGGCGGCCGATCGATTCGACGTAAGCCGCGCGCGGGCCGGTCTCGGCGCCGCCGAGCTCCTGGACCATCGCCGCGTGCATCCGCTGGGCCTCGGCGACGTCCTGCGGATTGAGGTAGCGCGCCGCCCGCTGCGCGATGGCGGGCGTGACGGCGATCGTCGCCGCGGCAAACAACAGGACGCCTTTACGCATGACTGTCACACATCTCCGTCGTGGCCCCAGATAAGCGAGGCGATTTTGAACGGAAAATGACTGGCGGGGTTCCGAGCGCGTGGTTTGGCGGGGTCAACCGATGGCGAGGAACTTCGCCCGGCGCTGCTTGCGGAGCTCGTCGGGCCCGAGCGCCGCGCAGCCGTCGAGCTCCTCGACAATCGCGCCCTTGAGCGCGCCGATCGCCGCCTCGGCATCGCGGTGCGCTCCGCCGAGCGGCTCCGCGACGATCCGGTCGACGGCCCCGAGCGCCTGAAGGTCAGCGGCGGTGATTTTCATCGCCTCGGCGGCGTCGGCCGCCTTGTCCGCCGTGCGCCACAGGATCGAGGCGCAGCCTTCGGGTGAGATAACCGAATAGACCGCATGCTCGAACATCAGCACGCGGTTGGCAGCGGCAATGGCGATCGCGCCGCCCGATCCGCCCTCGCCGACGATCACCGCGACCAGAGGCACCTTGAGCGACAGGCATTCCTCCGTCGCACGCGCGATCGCCTCGGCCTGTCCGCGCTCCTCGGCCTCGACGCCCGGGAAGGCGCCGGGCGTATCGACTAGAGTGACCACCGGAATGCCGAACCGATCGGCGAGCCGCATCAGGCGGATCGCCTTGCGATAACCCTCCGGCTTGGCCATGCCGAAATTGTGCTTGAGCCGCGACGCGGTGTCGTCGCCCTTCTCGTGCCCGATCAGCATCACGCGCCGCCCATCGATGCGGGCGAGGCCGCCGACGATCGCCGGGTCGTCGGCATAAGAACGGTCGCCGGCAAGCGGCATGAAATCGTCGGCGATGCCGGCCAGATAATCCTTGAAGTGCGGCCGCTCCGGATGCCTTGCGACCTGCGCCTTCTGCCACGGCGTAAGCTTGGCGTAGGTGTCCTTGAGCAGCTTCGCCGACTTGGCCTCGAGCTTCGAAACCTCGGCCTCAATGTCGATGTCTTCCGAGCGGTTGGCCGTCTCCTTCAGCTCTGCCACGCGGGCTTCTAGCTCAGCGATCGGCTTTTCGAAGTCGAGGTAAGTCAGCATGGAGCGGCGCGGGTAGGACGAAGGCGGCTAGCGCGTCAACGAGAACGGTCGGCGAGCGGATGCCGCGCGTTGACCAGCTCGACCAGCCGCGCGCTGTCGACATGAGTGTAAATCTGCGTCGTCGCGATGTCGGCGTGACCGAGCAGCGACTGGAGCACGCGTAGGTCCGCGCCGCCCGAGAGCAGGTGCGTGGCGAAAGCGTGGCGAAGGACGTGCGGGCTCACGCGCTCGGGCGAAATGCCTGCGTCAGCGGCCATCTGGCGGACGATCTGGAACAGACGCACCCGGCTCAGATGCTTCTTCCCGCTCGGAAATAGCCAAGGCCCATCCGGCGCAAGCTCGAGCCACGCCTTCACTGCGGCCTGCGCACGCGAGGAGATGGGCACGAGCCGCTCCTTGCTGCCCTTGCCCCGGATCATCAGGAACGGCTGGCCTTCGCGGACCGCGCCGCGAGGCAGGCTGACCAGCTCGGTGGCGCGAAGACCCGACCCATAAAGCAGCTCGAGCAGCGCGAGGTTGCGGACCGCGGCGCCTTCGCTGCTGGCGGCGCGATCTTCCGCCGCTTCGAACATGCGCGCGATCTCGGCTTCGTCGAGGATGCGCGGGAGCGGGCGCTCGAGCCGCGGGCGCGGCAGCCCGGCCGACGGGTCGTCGGCACGCAGGCCCTCATCGACGAGAAAGCCGAAAAATCGTCGGAGCGCGGCCGCCCGGCGCGCGACGGTCGCCGCGGAAAGCTCGGACCATTGAGACCCCAGCTTCGCCATGTCCTGTGCGCTCGCCGCGCCCAGGGGACATACGACCTCCGCCGCGCGCTCGAGGTCGTTGCGATATGCCGCCAGCGTGTGCCGCGAGGCCCCCGCCTCCGCCGCCATCATGTCGAGGAACCGATCGACCAGCGCGCGATCGTCCGAAGTCACGTCCGCGACAGGGCTTCCGCCGCGATCATCCGCGCGGTGAAGTCGCGGCCCGTCCGCTCGAGCCCGGCCGTCGCGTGATACATATGCGCCGCCGGCAGCCGCTCGAAGCTCGGCGTCTGAAAGCCGGTGCCGGTCAGCACCAGCACGGTGCCGGCCTGGCCGCGGCCAGCGGCCGCATCGATGATTCGGGTCCAGCTCGTGGCCCGCCCCAGGCCGAGCCCGTAGCGGCGGTTGAGCGAATTCGCCGTGTCCGTGCTGATCCGCCCCAGGCCGGCGAGGCCGGCGACGAGCAGCGCGCTGCGCAATTTGTCCTTGCTCTGGTCGCGGCCGATGAAGCTGGTGATCCGGCCGTTGCCGATGTCCGCCCGCGCCGCGTCGGGGGAGGCAAGCGCCAGCATCGCCCAGCAGCGATCGGCATTCTGGTCCTTCATCCGCCGCACGGTTGCCGTCCAGCGCGCCGCCGCGCGATCGTATCCCGCGGCGAGCATCGCCGAGATGAGGTCCGGGGCGTCGTCCTGCAGGTCGACATCGGGCGTGATGAGCGATGCCGCGCGCGCGACCAATGCCCGCATCGCTTCCTTCTGCAGCGGATCCTTGCTCGCATCCAGCAGGTGGCGGATCGCAGCGACACGCGCGGCTTCGTCCTTGCCGGCGAACGCCTGGCGCAGCTGCCACGCGTCGGTGCTCGGCAGGTCGTCCGGATCGGTGGAATCGTAGATCGCGGAATAGAGGTCGACCAGCGACTGCGAGGAAAACACTCCAAGCCCGGCGGCGATGAGCGCCGAGTTCAGGCGCTGCTGCGGCGTCAGCAGGGGCGCGCGGGCCTGGAACGCGCGAAGCTGGGGCGACGTGTTGGCCAGCAGACGATCCGGCACGGCGATCCCCGTCGCGGTCGCAAGGCCGAAGCGCCAGGCCGTCAGCCGATCGACCGGATCCCACTCGATGGTCACCGCGCGGCCCGTATCGGCGCCCGCGCCCACAACCTTTTCGGCCAGCGTCAGATCGATCCCGCCGACGCGGCCGTGGCGCCGCGCGTCGTCGATCTGCGCAGCCGCATTCTCGGGCTCGCCCGCGAGCGACGAGCACATGGCCTGAACCAGCGCTCGGACGCCTTGGTCGTATTTCCGGATGCCGCTTTCGATCGGGCACAGCGCGGGCGGGTCGGCATTGGCGAGCGCGCTCTGCACCGCGACCTGGGTCATTTTCGGCGTGAAGCGGTCGGTATCCACCCCCGCGATAAGCATCCTCGCCGCATCCGCCTCGCCCATCCGTAGCAGCAGCCAGGCGCGCTCGGCGACCCAGTCGACCGGATTGACGTCGCGCGGCGCATGGGCGTTGGCGAGCAACGCGTCGCGCAGCGCGATATGCGCCCAGCGCGAGGCAATCGGCGTCTCCATCCGCCGCATTAGGCTGGACAGGAATACGCCGCTGACCGGCCCCCAGGCGTCGTCGCCCAGCCCAGCCTGGGCCGGGCTCAGCGGGCCAACGCTCCACGGATCGCGTCGCGCCCACCCCGGGTATTCGACCGCCGGCGTGGGCGGCTGCAGGACAAGCTGGAGGTTGGCGACCTCCTGGACCGCGCCTTCGTCCGGCGCCGCCCCGGTCTGGGCGTTGATGCCGGAGGTCGGCGGGGTGGGCTGGGTTATCGGCGGCGTCGAAGGCTGCGGCTGAGGTGCCGGCTGCGCCGCCTGCTGGGCGAGTGCCGGCAACGCCAGCAACGCGGCCGCCGAAGCAATCCAGACTGGCTTAATGCGCATTGCCCTGCGTGACCGGCACTTCGATCTGATGCGTCGGCTGCTCTTTAGGCAGCGTCGAGAGGAAAAAGAGGCCGCCGATGATCACGGCGATGACGATGATGAGCACTATCAGTCGCGACATGGCGGCGCTTTTGCCGAGCGCGGAAGCCGCTGTATAGCCCTTTGCGATTATGGATCTGGTGAAGCGTCTCGACCGGCCTGTGGTCCTCGTCGGCCTGATGGGAGTGGGAAAATCGACCGTCGGGCGGCGTCTGGCGAAGCGTCTCGGCCTGCCCTTCATCGATAGCGATTCGGAGATCGAGGAGACCGTCGGCCTCCCCTGGGGCGAGCTGTTCGAGCGCTATGGCGAAGCCGACTATCGCGACGGCGAGCGGCGGCTGGTCGCTCGGCTGGTGGACGGCCAGGTCCGCGTCATCGCGACGGGCGGCGGCGTGTTCGTCGATCCGCGCACGCGGCAGCTGCTCAACGAGCGAACGATCACCGTCTGGCTCGACGCGCCCGTGGATGTGCTCCACGAGCGGACATCGCGCCGCGACACGCGGCCGTTGCTGAAGAACGGCGATCCCAAGCACACGCTCGAGCGCCTCGCCAGCATCGAGCGCAACGCTTACGCCGAAGCCCATATCCACGTGAAAAGCGGCAACGGCGCGCACCGCGAGGTGGTCGAGGAGATTGTCCGGGCGCTCGAGGACTATCTCGCCAGGGCCGCTAGCCGCCCTGAGCGGCCGGCGGAGCAGCCTCCCCGTCCGGCAGGGGGCCCGCGGTGAAGGCGATCTCCTCGCCGGCGTGAAGGTCGCCGGTCGCGCCCTGGCGCTCCAGCCGGTCGCAATCGCGCATCCGATATTCGCGGTCGACCCGCTCGACCTCTCCGGCCTGGATCCCGCTCGCCCGGAGTGCGGCGCGGCCCATGACGATGGCGCTTTCGAACAGCTCGCGCTGCGCGAAGGCGAGGTCGAGGCCGCGCAGCTCGATGAGATGGCGTCGGTCGAAGGCGCGAATCATCACCGCCGCCTGGGGGAAAGCCTCGAGCACCGCCTTGACGGCACTTCGGGTCATCTCGCCGCCTTCATTGTCGTTGCAGAAGGCAATGACCTTGGCGGTGTCGGCCCCTGCCGCGCGTAGAAGGTCGAGCCGAAGCCCGTCGCCGTAATAGACCTTGGTGCCGAATTCCTCCGCGGTCTCGATCATGCTCGGCGTCTTGTCGATCAGCGTCACGCCAATGTCCTTGGCCATCAGAATCTGCGCCACAGTCTGGCCGAAGCGACCGTAGCCGACGACGATCGCGCTGGTTTCCGGCGATTTCTCGGGCCCGTCCAGGTCGTCGCGGCGGATTTCGCGCCGTTCGAGGAAATCGATGAAGCGCATCAGAAACGGCGTCGTCGCCATCGACAGCGTGACCACCGCGCCGAACAAGGACGCCGCCTCCGGCGTGATCAGCAGCGCCGTCGCCGCCATGGCGAAGAGGACGAAGCCGAACTCGCCCGCCTGGCTGAGCAATAACCCGAGCCGAGCGCTGACGGTCCAGTTGCAGCCGAAAATCCGGCTGAGAAGCGCGATCAGCGCCGCCTTGATGACGATCACCGCGGCGGCAATGCCGATGACCCTGAGCGGATTGGCGGCGATGACGCCGAGGTTGAGCAGCATCCCGACCGAGAGGAAGAACAAGCCCAGGAGAATCGAGCGGAACGGCTCTACGTCCGTCTCCAGCTCATGCCGGTAGGGCGATTCGGCGAGAACGACGCCGGCGACGAAGGCGCCGAGCGCGACCGACAGGTGTAGCGCGTGCATGACGGCGGCCGCTCCGACGACCGTGAACAGCCCCGCGACCACGAACAACTCTCGCTCGCCGAAGCGGCCGATCAGCCGGAACAGCGGGTTGAGCACGAGCCGCCCGGCGAGCACCAGGCCGATGATCGC
>DATEIK010000036.1:0-3173 GCA_035279065.1 Sphingomicrobium sp.
TATGCGGAAGAAGTTCGGGCGCGCCGCTTTCCGACCGCCGATCAGACCTACCGGCCCAAAAGCTGACGCCTCTTTGCGTTTGGCGGCACAGCCGCTAGACGATGCGCCGCCAGCTTCCGTTCATCCTCGGTGGGGAAGGAAGCACCCCGGCATTTCGTGTATCCCGACAGAGCGGACTGAGGCTTCTTGGCGCAACCCCCCGATACCATCAACGAGACGTTTCTCCGCGAGGTCGACGAGAACCTGCGGCGCGACCAGCTCGCCGATTTCGGCAAGAAATACGGCAATTGGATCATCGCCGGGCTGATCCTGTTCCTCGCTGCGGCGGGCGGCTGGATCTGGTGGCAGCAGCATCAGGTGCAGCGGTCGGAGAAGCAGGTCGAGGATCTTGCTCAGGTTTATACCGATATCGGTGCCGGCAAGACGGCGAGCGCGCCGCGCCAGCTCGACACGCTCGCCAAGAGCGGCAAGAAGGGCGTTCGCGCCTCGGCGCTGTTCGCCCGCGCCGCCCTCGCCATCCAGCAGAACGATCTCAAGCTCGCGCAGTCGACCTATAAGGAGATTGCCGGCGACGACAGCCTGCCCAAGCCGTATCGCGATGCCGCGCTGATCCGGCAGACGGCGCTCGAGTTCGACAGCATCAAGCCGGAAGAGGTGATCAAGCGTCTCGAGCCGCTCGCCAAGCCCGGAAACCCCTGGTTCTCGAGCGCAGGGGAAATGACCGCGATGGCGCTGATCAAGCAGGGCAAGAGGCAGGACGCCGGCCGCCTGTTCGCCGCGATCGCCAAGGACAAGACCGTTCCGGACGAAAGCCGCGCGCGCGCGGTGCAGATTGCCGGCAGCCTCGGCGTCGATGCGGGTCCACTGCCCGCCGCACCGAATCCATAGGATCAAGATGACCAAGCCCATGCACTTTCGCGTTGCCTTCCTGATTGCCGTCACGCTGGCGGCGAGCGGCTGCAGCGTATTGAAGCACAAACAGCGCAAGACTCCCGTCCTCGGCGAGCGGATCCCGGTCTTGACGTCGGAGAGCGACGCGCAGCTCGATCCGGCTACCGCCGCAATGCCGGTCACGCTTCCCGCGCCCGTCGCGAACTCGGACTGGACCCAATCGGGGGGCAATGCGTCGAAGTCGATGGGCCAGCTCGCGCTCGGCACCGCACTCGGCAACGCCTTCACTGTCCAGGCTGGCCGCGGCAGCAGCCTTACCGCGCGGCTCGCGTCCTCGCCGATCGTCGCCAACGGGCGTGTCTATACGATCGATACGCTGGGCGCGGTGCGTGCGTTCGACGCGCAGACCGGCGCACAGATCTGGGCGAGCCAGACGCCCTACGACGACCGCAACAATACGCCCTCGCTCTATGGCGGCGGCATCGCCTACGACAATGGCAAGATCTTCGCGACCAATGGCGTCGGCTGGGTGTCGGCACTCGCGGAGGGCAATGGCGGGATTTTGTGGAAGGTCCGGCCGGGCGGTCCGCTGCGCGGCGCTCCGACCGTCAGCAACGGCGCCATCTACGTGATCAGCCAGGACAACCAGATCTACTCCCTGAAAGAGGAGGACGGCGGGAACAATTGGTCGCAGGCCGCCAGCCTCGAGATCGCGGGCGTGTTTGGCTCGGCTTCGCCGGCGGTTGGCGCCGGAACCGTGGTCGCCGGTTTCTCGTCGGGTGAGCTCAACGCCTACCGCTATGAGAACGGCCGCCAGGTTTGGCAGGATACGCTCCAGCGGACCAGCATCCGGACCAGCGTCTCCTCGCTGTCCGACATCGATGCCGATCCCGTGATCGACAATGGCCAGGTGTTCGCGGTCGGGGGCGGCGGGCGGATGGTCGCGCTCGACCTCGTCAGCGGCCAGCGGCAATGGGAGCTCAACATCGCCGGCATCGCGACGCCGTGGGTCGCGGGCGACTGGGTGTTCGTCGTCACCGACGACGCCAAGCTGATGTGCCTCTACCGCCTCAATGGCCACGTCCGCTGGATCAACCAGATGCCGCAGTTCGAGCGTCCCAAGTCGAAGAAGGGCGAGATCGAATATACCGGTCCGATCCTTGCCGGCGGCCGGCTGATCGTCGCGGGATCCAACGGCACGCTGATCAACGTCGATCCGGCCACCGGCAATTACCTGAGCCAGACCCGCGTCGGCGCGGGCGTCAGCCTGCCGCCGGTCGTCGCCAATTCGACGCTCTACGTCTACGACGACGACGGGCGGTTGCACGCCTTCCGGTAATCGTCATTGCGAGGAGCCGAAGGCGACGCCGCAATCCAGGCGCTGCTGGATTGCTTCGCTCCGCTCGCAATGACGTCTTGGTTCGTTTAGGCGCCCGCCCATGCCCCTCCCGACTGTCGCCATCGTCGGCCGGCCCAACGTCGGCAAATCGACGCTGTTCAACCGGCTCGTCGGCAAGCGCCTCGCGCTGGTCGACGACCGGCCGGGCGTGACGCGCGACCGGCGCGAGGGCGAAGCCAAGCTCCTGGGCCTCGACTTCCGCGTGATCGACACCGCCGGGTTCGAGGATGAGGACCCGCAGACGCTTCCGGGGCGGATGCGGCAGCAGACCGAGGCCGCGGTGCGCGACGCCGATGCGGCGCTGTTCCTGGTCGACGCGCGCGAGGGGTTGACCCCGCTCGACGAGGAGATCGGCCGCTGGCTGCGGGTCGAGACGACGCCGGTGATCGTGGTCGCCAACAAGGCCGAAGGCCGCGCGGCCGAGTCCGGTATCTTTGAAGCCTTCCGGCTTGGGCTGGGCGAGCCGATCGCCGTCAGTGCCGAACATGGCGAAGGCATCGCCGACCTGTTTGAAGCGCTTCGGCCACACGTCGAGCACGAGCATTTTCAGATAGAGGACGAGGGCGACGAACGCGACCACCCGCTGAAGCTGGCGATCGTCGGGCGGCCCAATGCCGGCAAGTCAACCCTGGTCAATCGGATGCTCGGCGAAGAGCGGATGATTACCGGGCCCGAGGCCGGGATCACCCGCGATTCAATCCGGCTCGACTGGGAATGGAACGAGCGCCGCGTGCAGCTGGTCGATACCGCCGGCCTGAGGAAGCGCGCCAAGGTCGAGGACAAGCTCGAGCGCCTGTCGGCCGCGGACACGAAGCGCGCGATCGACCATGCCGAAGTTGTCGTCTTGCTGCTGGATGCGACCCGCGGCCTCGAATCGCAGGAC
>DATEIK010000037.1:0-7871 GCA_035279065.1 Sphingomicrobium sp.
CGGCGAGGCGCCCTTCTATACGCTCGGGCCGCTCGTCACCGACGTCGCCCCCGGCTACGACCATATCACCAGCGGCATCGGCGCGGCGATGATCGGCTGGTTCGGCACGGCGATGCTTTGCTACGTCACGCCCAAGGAGCACCTCGGCCTCCCCGACCGCGACGACGTGAAGGTGGGCGTCGTCACCTACAAGCTCGCCGCCCACGCGGCGGACCTCGCCAAGGGCCACCCCGCGGCGCGGCTGCACGACGACGCGCTGAGCCGCGCCAGGTTCGAGTTCCGCTGGCGAGACCAGTTCAACCTCTCGCTTGATCCGGAAACCGCCGAGCAGTACCACGACCAGACCCTCCCCGCCGAAGGCGCCAAGACCGCCCACTTCTGCTCGATGTGCGGCCCCAAATTCTGCTCGATGAAGATCACCCAGGAAGTCCGCGAATTCGCGCGTCTTCACCCCTCGCCCCCTTCAGGGGGAGAGGGCGAATCCGCGAAGCGGAGCGGGGAGAGGGGGCCGGACCCCGAAGCCGGCATGGCCGAGATGTCCAGGCGCTTCCACGACGAAGGCGGGGAGATTTACGTCCCGGCCGAATGACGAAGGGGGCGAGCTCTGCAAATTAGTCCGCCCCCCTCAGGCATCTCTCAACGCTGTTGAAGTACGGAAAACTCGTAGAAAGTCACACCTTGTGTGTCAGGACTAACTCCAACGCAGGTGCTTAGGTCAGGCCGAATGGTGATGCGGATCGGCTTGTCCACTCACGCATCCGCTCCCAGGCTGGCGCGTTCAGCGATGCGTGACCGTAGACCCGCGCCCGTCCCGCCATGACCTCGCCGAGGACCGCACCATCCTTGCCAACGAGCGCACCTTCGCGGGGTGGATCCGCACCAGCCTCGGCTGCATCGCCCTGGGCATCGGCTTCCACGTGCTGTTCATCAGGATGACGCCGGCCTGGGCACCGCGAGCGATCGCGACCGGCTTCCTGCTCCTCGCCGCCGTGATGATGTGGCTCGCGGTTCGGCGGGCCAGCGCGGTGATGCGCCGATTGAGTCCGCACGTCATCGCCAGCGCGCGCAAGATGAATTTGGAGATGATCGCCGGCGCCGTATCGCTGGGCGCGCTGGCCCTCGCGCTCGCCATCTGGCTCCTCCCGGTCGGCTGACCCATGATCGCCAGCCTCTCGCCGCAGCTGATCACCTTGCTCGTCCTCGCCGCGGTCGTCGTCGCGATGATCTGGGACAAGCTGCGCTCGGACGTTGTCGCGCTGGCCGGCGCCGCCGTGCTGCTGATGACCGGCGTGGTCCGGCCGATCCAGGTCCAGAGCGCCTTCGCCAGCCCGGCAGTCATCGCGCTCGCCTCGCTGTTCGTCATCGCTTACGCCATGGAGCTGTCGGGATTGCTCGACGCGTCGATCCGGGGCCTGGTCGCGCTGTGCCGGCGGATCGGCCGCGGCGGGCTGTGGATCGTCATTGCCTGCGCCGGAGGCGCGTCGGCGTTTCTCAACAACACGCCGATCGTCGTGCTCGCGGCTCCGGTCGTTCGGGAGGCGGCGAAGTCGCTCAGGCTGTCGCCGAAGGGCTTCCTGATGCCTTTATCCTATGCCGCGGTCCTCGGCGGCTGCTGTACCCTCATCGGGACGTCGACCAACCTGCTGGTGAACGACATGGCCGGAGTCGCCGGCCAGCCCAAGTTCGGCATCTTCGAGATCACGCCCGTGGGCGTGGCGGTCGCGGCCGCTGGCGGACTTTATTTGCTCCTGTTCAGCGCGCGCCTGATCAATGGCGGGGAGCGGCAGATGCCCGACACGTCGAACCCGGAGGCAACGCGGATCGACCCCGGGCTGACCGGCGGTCAGGTGGGGGACCTCGCCGCCTTTGCCGCCGACCGGCCCTTTCAGCCATTGCGGGCGCTCGCATCGCTGCTCGTGTTCGTCGCCGTCATCGCCGCGGCCGCCCTCGACATTGCCCCGATCGCCGCGTGCGCATTCGCCGGGGCGGTCCTGTTGATCCTGATGCGGGTGATCACCGCCGACGAGGCGTACAGCGGCCTGCGCGCCGACGTGCTGATGCTGATTGCCGGCATGCTCGTCCTCGGCATCGCACTCCGCGTGTCGGGCGTGGCCGAAAGCGCCACCCACACGCTCATCGGCGGCCTCGACGGCCTGAGCCCGATGCTTGCGCTGATCGTGCTTTATGGCGCGACGCTGTTCGCGACGGAGCTTCTGTCGAACGCGACCGTTGCCGTGCTCTTCACGCCAGTCGCCGTCTCTCTCGGGGAAGCCTTGCATGTGAGCCCGCGACCCTTCCTGGTCGCGGTGATGATTGCCGGCAGCGCGGCCTTTGCAACGCCGTTCGGCTATCAGACCAATGCATTGGTCTATCAAATGGGGCGGTACAATTATTTGGACTTCGTCCGGGTCGGCCTGCCGCTGAACCTGGTCACATGGGTCACGGCCGTCGTCACCATCCCGATTGTCTTTCCCTTCTGAGAGAACAAGGACCGCGCCCCGGTGCGGAGCGCGGTCCCCATCCATTCAGCAAGCGCAATTCTTGCAGGTGCAGGGGCTGCACTTGCAGCCGCCACGCGTGTCGAGCTCGGCGGCCTTGGTCTGCAGTTCGGTCTGGGTCGTCATCTTGCATTCTCCTCTTCGCGAAGCGTTGATTCGCCGGTCGCGAAACCGTATATGGCTTCCGTACCATGGTACGGGATCAAGCGAAAAATTCGGACACCATCGGCGGGCTCGCAAAAAGCGCCGGAGTCGGGGTCGAGACCGTCCGCTATTATCAGCGCCGCGGGCTCCTGCCCGAGCCGGCGCGCCCGCCCGGCGAGGTGCGCCGTTACGGCGATGCCGACGTCAAACGGCTCAGGTTCATCCGCTCCGCCCAGGCGGCTGGCTTCACCCTGAACGAGATCAAGGAGCTGATCGACCTCGATGCCTCGGACGACCGCGCCCGCGCCCGCGAGCTCGCCCAGTCTCGCGTTGCCGCGATCGACGGCAGGATCGCGGAGCTTCGCGAAGCCCGCGACGCGCTCGCCGGCCTCGCCACCGCCTGCGCTAGGAAGCGCGCCGGCCCGTGCCCGATCCTGAAAGCCTTCGACCCGAGATAGAACTCGTTGTCCTATTGCCCGCCTGGCCCCTAGCTCGACCGTTTCGGATTGGCCGCGATGGTCTTCGGCTTCTCCTTCTTGGGCTTGCGCGCTTCCTTGTTCTTCCGAATTTGTCCCTTGGCCATGTGCGAATCTCCTCCGTCGATTTCGCTTTCCTACACCATCGCATCCGTGCCTTAAGCTCGTCGATGCGCGAAGACTCGCATCTTGTGCCGATCAGCGGGACGAAACCTCCTCGTCACTACGAACATTCGCGAACATTCGCCTCACGCGCGGTCTGCTGCAATCGCTGCGTTTCGAGCTCGCTCGACGGTCAGCGTCCCAGCATCTGCGCCAGCGTGCGCCGCAGCCGCGCCTTCGAATCCGCGGTCAGATGTCCGCGGATCCCGTGCCGGTCCTCAGGCACATGGGCATTGGGGTCGCCGTCGGCGCGGAACACGAAATGGTCGAACATCGCCTGCCACGCCGAGCGCTGCTCGGCCGGCAGCCCTTCGAACGACAGCAAGGCGTGGACCAGCGCGTTGATCGGCGCCAGCCCCGGCTGGGGCTCGGGCGCCTCGTCCCACCAGTAATTGACGAGGATGCTCAACGGATCGAGCGAGCGCACGTGGTGCCACCACATGTGCGGGATGTAGATGGCGTCGCCCGGTGCGAGCTCGGCCGTGCGCGCGTGGCCCATCGCTTCGGCCGCGAGCGGGAAGCGCTCGAGGTCGGGCGCCTCGGGATCGACCAGGCTGACCGGGGTTCCCGCCGGCGTGAATTCGAACGGCCCGAGATAGAGGTTCGCCACCTGGTCCGGCGGAAACAGGGTGAAGCGCCGCCGCCCGGCGATGACCACGGCGACGTTGCTCGCCATGTCGTGATGGGTCGCGGTGACGACCCGGTTGCCGATCCAGATGCGCGGCTGGATGTCCCGGTCGAACAGGGACAGCCGGTTCCCCTCCGTAAAGCCGGGCAGCGTGTCGGCGACCGAAGCGGCCTGTGCGGCGATGGTTTCAGGCTCCGCCGAGCCCGCCGCAGCCTCGATCCGGTCGAGCACCGCGCCGACCGTCGCCGGCTCCTTGGTGAAGGTCAGCCCGGCCATGCCGTCGGTGTAGAACAGCCGGCCCTGGTGCTCGGGCGGCGCGACGCTCATCTCGGTCTGCGCCCTGCTCGCGAACTGCTTCAGGTAAGCCGCGGTGTCCGGCGCGCGAACAGCCGGCCAGTCCGCGGCCAGTCTGCGCACGACCACGGGCTTGCCGAGCCCGACCAATTCCGCGGAGGTCAGGCGGCTCGCTTCGCCGGCATAATCGTCGATTGTCTCGATGACTCAGCTCCCGCCCGGTGCCCAGCCCGCCGGCGCCAGCTCGTAGCCGGCAAACTCGAACGCCGGCGCGACGATGCACGAGAGGAAGGTGTAACCAGCTTCCCTGCCGGCGACCGGCTCGGCCGCCTGCCAGCAACCCGCCGGCACGATGACCTGCGGCCGCTCGCCCTCGCCGACGCGTCCGCCGAGCCGCACGGTCCGCACCGGCCCCGCGTCGCTTTCCCCGATCGTCAGGTCGAGCGAATCGCCCCCGTGCCACAGCCACATTTCGTCGGCGTCGACCCGGTTCCAGTGCGAACGCTGCCCGGCCGCCATCACATAGTAGACCGCCGTTGCGGCGGCGCGTTCACCGGGCTCGGCGGTCGAACGAAACGTCTCGCGATACCAGCCGCCTTCGGGATGCGGAGCAAGGTCCAGCGCCGCGATCAGATCCTCTGCCGTCATGTGGTCGCCCCCCGTCGTTCGCCCACCCTTAACAAGAAACCGCCGCCCGGTCTTCCAGGCGGCGGCGTCTTCCTCTCGCTGGAAATGTCAGGCGAGCTCGCGCTCCTGGTCCTCGACCATCGCGTCCGGCAGGCCGGCGTCGGGGTCGATCGGCTCCGCCTTGCCCGCCGCTACTTCGCGCTCCCGCTTGTCGAAGAAGGCGGCGCGATGCAGCCGGGCCTTGAGCGAAACCGAGGGATTGGCCGGGGACGGCCCGCGATAGGCGCGTTCGACCCAGGTCTCGCCCGGGCAGCGGTCCGAACCGTCGTCCGTCGGGTTGTCGCACGGCTGGTCGTTGCCCCACGCGAAGGCCGAAGGCGCGGGCGCGACGATCGCCGGCTGCGGTTCGTGGACCTCCTGCGTCAGCGTCATCGGTTCGTCCGCCGCGGCCTCCTCCGCGACCGGTTCGGCCGGCTCGGTCGCGTCATAGTTCCACGCTTCCGCGTCCTCGCGACGGCGCTTGCGGCTGCGCATCGCCAGGACCGCGCTGCCGAGGACAATGACTGCCAGCGCGCCGCCGCCGATCTCGATCGTCCGTTCGTCGATCGGAGCGCCGCCGATCGTGGCGATGGGCTTCGGCTTTGCGGGCGTTGCCGGAGTCGCGCCCTGGCCGCTGATCGCCGGGCTTTGGGACAGATCGACGATCGGCTTGGGACTCGCGCCATAGGTTGGGGAAAGCGCCAGGACCGCGGCAATCGCGGCAGCGCCGGCTCGTGCATGCTGCATGTTCATCTTGATCATCATGCCGTTTCAACGGTCGATCCGCCCGGGCGGACGCTGGATTATCGCCAGGCCGGCCAGTCCTACGCGACAAACCGAGCCCGCGGTTCAGCGGGGCGAAAGGTTCCGGCGTTCGTCGCTGCTGACCGCGCTTGCATCGCTACCGCGGACAATTCCGTTTCGCTCGCGTTCACATGCGGCGAGCCGAGCACCGCAGCCCGCGAGCCGATGAACATCCAGCCGCGCCCCCCCGTTGTCGGGGCAGAGCGAAAGGAGTTCAACATGACCCGGACAATCATTCTCACCGCTGCCGGCGCCGCCGCAACGCTGGCTGTCGCCGCGCCCGCCGACGCGCAACGCTATCGCAACTGGCGCACCATTGCCTACACCACGGTCAACGGCCACGACCGCGATACCATCCGCGTGCCCGGCACCGCGCGCTACCGGCAGATGCGGGTGTGCGTCTATGGCGGGCCGATCAACATGCGCGACGTCGACGTCCGCTTCCGCAATGGCGGGCACCAGGACATCGGCACGCGCTCGCTGATGCGCGCCGGCACCTGCACGCGGACGCTCGACCTTCGCGGCCGCACCCGCGACGTCACTCAGGTGCGAATGAAATATGCGCCGCTCGCGCGCGGCTGGGTTCGCCCGGTCGTCCGCGTCCAGGCGCGCTAAGCAAGGTGGATGGCGGCAAGCGATTGCTTCCGCCGATTGAGGGGATTAGCCTCCGCGGACCGGGGCCGACCCGGTATCGGCCTCGTCTCCGTGGAGGCACATATGCGAAGATATCCGCTCGCGGTCTGGACGTTCGCCTTTGCCGGCCCCGCGTTCGCGCAGCCGGTGCCGCCGCCCGCCAATCCGCAGGAAATCGTCGTCCAAGGCGAGCGCGACCGCGACCGCCAGCTGCGCGACTTCGTCGGGGCGCTCACTCCCACTCCCCGGCACCCCTATGACGGACAGATCGGCCGGTTCGAATGGTCGGTCTGCCCGGTCGTGTTTGGCCTTGGCAAGGCGCAGAACGAAGCGATCGCCGCGCGCATCCGGCAGGTCGGCGCCGCCATCGGCGCCGAACTCGACAAGCAACCGTGCGTGGGCAACAGCCTGGTGATCGTGGCCGACGACAAGGACGCGACATTCGCCTGGATGAAGCGGAAGCTTCCCGGTTATTTCGTCAATTCGGCCGGACGCCGGCTGGTCATTCGGCAGGACAAGAGCCACGCGATCGGCTGGCACGTCACCGACCTGCTCAATGCCGACGGAACCCAGGCGACGGTTACGCCCAACGGCGTTTACATCGTCAAAGCTCTTTATCTGTCGCATCTGCAGGCTGCATCCCGGCCCCATTTCCTCGGCTCGGTGCTGATCGTCGACCGTGCCGCGCTGCGCGGGCTGACGACCACGGAGTTCGGCGATTATGCCGCGATGCGAACCTTCGCGCAGATCGATCCCTCGGGCTTGAAGGGCCAGGCTGCCCCGACGATCCTGACCGTCCTCGATGCGTCGATGGACGCCGCGGTGCCGCTCACACTCACGGAGTGGGACCTGGCCTTCCTGCGCGGCCTCTATGGAGCGCGGGTCAATCAATATGCGGTCACGGAGAGGGGGGAGATCGGCCGCTCCATGCGCAAGCAGCTCTCCAGTCCCGGCGAGTAATCGCCCGCCGGGCTAGCGGCCGCCCTTTAGCGACTTCACCGCCGCCAGCGTCTTGGCGACGTGCTGGCTGAAGTCGAGGTCGTCGTGGACCATGACGATCTTGCCCTTGCGGTCGATGACGTAGGACGTGCGCGTCGTCACGCCCGGGTGCGCGGCCCAGGCGACGTCATAGGCTTTCTGGGTCGCCGGAGTCGCCGTGGCGACCGGGAAGGCGTTGCGGCATTCCTTGACCGAGAAGTCCTCGAGCACGGGCAGCGGGTCGGCCGACATGCCGATCACCCGCGCGCCGGCTTTCTTGAAGTCGGCGATCGATTCGCTGAACGCGTGCGCCTCGGCGGTGCAGCCGCTGGTGAACGCCTTGGGGAAGAAATAGAGCACGACCGGGCCGTGCTTGAGCTGCTCGGCGAGGTGCAGCTTGAAAGGCTTGCCGGCGAGCGCGCCGCTGGTGGTGAAGTCGGGCGCCTTGGCCCCGACCGGAAGCGCGGCCTGGGCCGGCACGGTGAAGGTTGCTGCAGCGATCAGTCCGACGAACAGCTTGCGCATGGCGACTCTCCTTGGCGCGACCGTTTAGCGCGCACTGCCGATGAGTGCGAGCGTGCGCTGATC
>DATEIK010000038.1:0-14363 GCA_035279065.1 Sphingomicrobium sp.
ATGGTCCAGCCGCGCGCGCTTCAGCAACGGGTCGTAATAGGCGTTGAGATTGTCGATTCCGACCACACGGTCGCCGCGCTCGAGCAGCGCGCGCGAGGTGGCGGCGCCAATGAACCCAGCAGCTCCGGTGACGAGAACGGCCATGGCCGCGCCATAGGGGGTGCAGTGCGCTCGTGAAAAGCCCTAGAGGCGAGAGTTCATGGATCGCAGCTGGACCTTCGCCATCGACCGCGGCGGCACCTTTACCGACGTGGTCGCGCATTCGTCCGACGGTCGGCAGCGGGTCGAGAAACTGCTCTCCGAGAACCCCGGCCAATATGACGACGCCGCGCTGGAGGCGATCCGCCGTGTCCTCGCCGAGGAGGGCGGCTCAGTCAGCGATGTTCGCATGGGAACGACCGTTGCGACCAATGCTTTGCTTGAACGCAAGGGCGAGCGCGTCGCGCTGGCGATCACGCGCGGCTTCGGCGACGCGCTGAGGATCGGCTACCAGGCGCGGCCGGAGATCTTCGCGCGCCACATCGTGCTGCCAACGATGCTGTACGAGCGCGTCGTGGAAATCGGCGAGCGCGTGGGCGTCGATGGGGAGGTGCTCACCTCTCTAGATGAGGGCGAGGCTCGGGCAGCGCTGTCCGAAGTGAGAAGCGCGGGCATTGATGCGCTCGCCATCGTCCTGGTCCACGGCTGGAAATATCCGGTGCACGAAGCCCGGCTTGCCGAGATCGCGCGCGAGCTCGGCTTCACCCAGGTGTCTGTCAGCCATGAGGTCGCGCCGCTGATCAAGCTGGTCGGCCGCGGCGACACGACGGTGGTCGACGCTTATCTGTCGCCGGTGCTTCGCCGTTACGTCGATCGTGTGGCGGCTGGGCTTCCGCACGACACCGACCTGCATTTCATGCAATCGAACGGGGGATTGGCCGAAGCGAGCGCGTTCCGCGGCAAGGACGCGATCCTCTCGGGACCGGCCGGCGGCGTGGTCGGGATGGTCGCGGCGAGCGCTCCGCACGAGGCCAATCATCTGATCGGCTTTGACATGGGCGGCACATCGACCGACGTGTCGCATTACGCCGGTGCGTTCGAGCTCGCCGACGAAAGCGTGGTCGCGGGCGTGCGCATCCGCGCGCCGATGATGCAAATCCACACCGTGGCGGCGGGCGGCGGCTCGATCTGCCGGTTCGACGGCATGCGCTTCCGTGTCGGACCGGAAAGCGCGGGCGCAAACCCGGGCCCCGCCTGCTACCGCAACGGTGGTCCGCTGACGGTGACCGACTGCAACCTGTTCCTCGGCCGGATCGATCCCGAACAGTTTCCGAAGGTTTTCGGCCCCAGCGGCGACCAGCAGCTTGATGTCGAGGCATCGCGCGCTCGGCTGGAGGAAGTCGCCGACATAGTCGGCGGCAAGAGCCTCGAAGAGATCGCTCAGGGTTTCCTCGAGATTGCTGTCGACAACATGGCCGCGGCGATCCGCAAGATATCCATTGCGCGAGGCCATGACGTCACCCGCTACACGCTCGCCTGCTTCGGCGGCGCGGGCGGCCAGCATGCCTGCGCGGTCGCCGACGCGCTGGGTATGGAGCGCATCCTGATTCATCCGCTGGCCGGCGTGCTCTCGGCCTACGGCATCGGCATCGCCGACGTGAAGGCGATCCGCGAGACGAGCTGGCTGAAGCCGCTCGGCGAGGATTTCTCGGAAGCGCTCGCCGAGCTTGAGGATCGGGCGCGCGATGCTCTGGTCGACCAGGGATTTGAGCGAGAGATCGAGCTCCAGCGAAGGGGTCGGCTGCGGACCGCCGGAAGTGACACGACGTTGGACATCACGATCGGCCCGGAGTCGGAGATGCACGCAGCCTTCTCCGATCTCCATCGCCGCCGCTTTGGCTATTGGGACGAGGGCGCGGAGGTGATCGTCGATGCTCTGGTGGTGGAGGCGGTTGGACACACTTCTTCTCTCCTCGATTTCGAGGGGAGGGGGACCGCCGAAGGCGGTGGAGGGGCCTCCTCAGACCCCTCCGTCCACTTCGCTGCCACCTTCCCTGCAAATGCAGGGGAGGAGATTTTTGGCCCCGCGCTCATCTTCGATCCGACCTCCACCATCGTGGTCGAGCCCGGCTGGCGCGCCGAGCGCGTCGGCGACGGTACGCTCGTCCTCACGCGGCACACGTCGCTCGACCGCGCCAGGGCCATCGGCACCGACGTCGATCCCGTCCGGCTCGAAATCTTCAACAACCTGTTCATGGCGATCGCCGAGGAAATGGGCGTCGCGCTCCAGTCGACGGCGACGAGCGTCAACATCAAGGAGCGGCTCGATTTCTCCTGCGCGATCTTCGACGCGCAAGGCGCGCTGATTGCCAATGCGCCGCACATCCCGGTTCACCTCGGCTCGATGGGCGAAAGCATCCGCACGATCATCGATACACGGGGGCAGGGCAGGGACGGCCGCGGCATCCGCCGAGGCGACGCTTACGTCCTGAACGACCCCTATCGCGGCGGGACGCATCTGCCCGACATCACCGTGATCGTCCCGGTCTTCTATGGCGCTGAAGCCGAACCCTCCGCCTTCGTCGCGGCGCGCGGGCACCATGCCGACATCGGCGGAATTGCGCCGGGGTCGATGCCGCCGGACAGCCGCACCATCGCCGACGAAGGCGTGCTGATCGACAATGAACTGCTGGTCGACCAAGGCCATTTCCGCGAAGGCGAAATCCGCGCGCTGCTCACCTCGGGCCAATGGCCGGCGCGCAATCCCGACCGCAACGTCTCTGACTTGAAGGCCCAGCTCGCCGCCTGCACGCGCGGCGCCGAAGGTCTCGTGCAAACCGCGCGCGATTACCGGCCGGAGGTCGTCGCGGCCTACATGAACCATGTCCTTGCCAATGCCGAGGAATCCGTCAGGCGCCTGCTCGACCGGCTCGACGACGGCGCGTTCGACTATGAGATGGACAATGGCGCCCACGTCCGCGTCGACATCACCATCGACAAGGCCGAGCGGTCGGCGACCTTCGACTTCACGGGGACCAGCGCGCAGTTGTCCGACAATTTCAACGCGCCCTATTCGATCGTTCGCGCGGCCTCGCTGTATGTGGTGCGCACCTTGATCGACGACGCGATCCCGATGAACGACGGCTGCCTGCGCCCGATCGAACTGGTCGTCCCGGAAGGATCGATGCTCAACCCGCGCTATCCAGCGGCGGTCGTTGCCGGCAACGTCGAGACCAGCCAGGTCGTGACCGACGCGTTGTTCGGCGCGACCGGACGGCTTGCGCCGAGCCAGGGGACGATGAACAACTTCACCTTCGGCAATGAGCGGCACCAATATTATGAGACGATCGCGGGCGGATCGGGCGCTGGGCCGGACCATGACGGGACGAGCGCGGTGCAGACTCACATGACCAACAGTCGCCTGACCGATCCCGAGATTTTGGAGACGCGCCTGCCCGTTCGCCTCGATGAGTTCGCGATTCGCCGCGCCTCGGGCGGGAAGGGCGGCCATGGCGGTGGCGACGGGGTCGTTCGCGCGGTCACCTTCCTAGAGCCGATGCGCGCCAACATCCTCGCCAACCGCCGCCGCGTCGCGCCGAAGGGCATCCACGGCGGCGGCGACGCACAGCCGGGCCGCAACTGGGTCGAGCGCGCCGACGGATCGGTCGAGATGTTGACTGCGACCGATTCTGCCGAGGTCCAACCGGGCGACCGCTTCGTCATCGAAACTCCCGGTGGCGGCGGTTACGGAGCAGGCGAATGAGCTACCTTCCATTGCTCGGTATCCTGCTCGTCGTCGTCGGCTTCGCGCTGAAGATGAACCCGATGCTGGTCGTCACGGCTTCGGCGCTGGTGACCGGCATCCTCGGCGGCATGGACCCGGTGACGGTCGTCTCGACCTTCGGCAAGGCGTTCAACGATAATCGCATCATCGCCATCGTGTGGATCGTGCTGCCGGTGATTGGGTTGCTCGAGCGGTTCGGGCTGCAGCAGCAGGCCGCGGCGGTGATCCGCCGCTTCAGGAACGCGACCACCGGCCGCTTGCTCATCTTCTACCTGCTCTATCGCCAGGCGACCTCGGCGATCGGGCTGCAGTCCGCCTCCGGCCAGGCACAGACGGTGCGGCCGCTGGTCGCGCCGATGGCGCTGGCGGCGGCCGAGAAGGAGCATGGCGAGCTCGACGAGGCGACGGCCGAAAGGGTCAAGGCGATGTCGGCGGCGACCGACAATGTCGGCCTGTTCTTCGGCGAGGACATTTTCATCGCCATCGGCTCGATCGTCCTGATCCAGCAGATCCTCTCGACCTATGGTTACAATATCGAGCCGCTGCACCTCGCGCTGTGGGCGATCCCCAGCGCGATCTGCGCCTTCTTCGTCCATTCCGCGCGGCTGCTGCTGTTCGATCGGGCGTTAGCCCGTCACCCCTGCGGAAGCGGGGATCCCGCTGACTTCAAGGAAAATCGGGATTCCCGCGTTCGCGGGAATGACGGCGAGGCATGATCACCCTCCATTGGCTGTACGCCCTCGCCGGCGCGATGTTCGGAGCGTTCGCGCTGCTGTCGCTGTTTGATCGGGCCAACTCGAAGCGCCTCGGCAACGCCGCCTTCTGGGGACTGATGGCGCTGAGCCTGCTGGCGGGCGACTGGATCGGCGACTTCGGCAATGGCCTGCTGGTGCTCGGCCTCGGCGCGATCGGCGGCTTCAATTTCATCGGCCGCACCCATCCGGCGACGACCAGCGACAAAGAGCGCGAGCGCTTCTCCGAACGGCTCGGCAACCGGCTGTTCCTGCCCGCGCTGATCATCCCCGTGACCGCGCTGATCGGGACGCTCGCTTACAATTACACGCCGATCGGCGGGCTCGGCTGGATCGAGGCCAAGCGCGAGACTTACGTGTTCCTCGCGCTTGGCGTGTTGATCGCGCTCGCCACCATGTTCGCTTGGCTCAGGCCGCCGGCAATTGCCCCGCTGCAGGAGGGGCGCCGGCTGGTCGACGCGATCGGCTGGGCGATCGTGCTGCCACAGATGCTGGCCGCCCTTGGCGTATTGTTCGCGGCCGCCGGGATCGGCGACGTCATCGGCTCGCTCACGCGCTCGATCATTCCCGAAGGCAGCGTCTTCCTGACGATCGCCGTGTTCGGCGTCGGGATGGTGGTGTTCACCATGATCATGGGCAACGCCTTCGCGGCCTTCCCGGTGATGGCCGCGGCGATCGGCGTGCCGCTGCTGATCCAGGGCTATCACGGCGACCCCGCGGTGGTCGGCGCGGTCGGGATGCTCGCCGGATTCTGCGGCACGCTGATGACGCCCATGGCGGCCAACTTCAATCTCGTGCCGGCGGCACTGCTCGAGCTCAAGGACCAATATGGCGTGGTCAAGATGCAGGTCGCGACAGCGCTGCCTCTGTTCGCGCTGAACCTGCTCATTATCTACTTCGCGGGTTTTCGATGAAATTGGACGCCGCTCTCGCCTCGCGCATGGCGCGCATTGCGCTCGGCCACGTGGCCCGGGAATATCCGCACAAGCTCGACCACGTGCTGGAAAGCGACGCGGACGCGCAGGCTCCGCGCGCCCTCCACCCGATCTTCTTCGGCAGCTTCGACTGGCACAGCTGCGTGCACGGCTGGTGGACGCTGCTGACCCTGAGGCGGCTCTTTCCGGGCATTCCCGAAGCCGACGCGATTTCGGCGCTGGCCAACGACAGCTTTACCTCGGAAAAAGTCGAGGCGGAGCGCGCCTATCTCGACCGCCCGCTGAGCCGCGGCTTCGAGCGGCCCTACGGCTGGGCGTGGCTGCTTACCCTTCACCTCGAAGCGACGCGGCATGACGAGCGCTGGGCCGCCGAGCTGGAACCGCTCGCGCGGGCCTTCGCGCAGCGCTTCCACGAACATCTGCCGGTGCTGACCTATCCGATCCGCGTCGGCACGCACTTCAATACCAGCTTCGCGCTGCGGCTCGGAGCCGACTGGGCCGACATATTCGATTCCGCTCTCTCGGCGATCATGCGGGCTCGTGCTGCCGACTGGTTCGGCGACGACCGCGACTGCCAGGCATGGGAACCCGGCGGGGACGAATTCCTATCCTCGGCACTGATGGAGGCCGCGTGCATGGCGCGGCTCCACCGCGATGGCTTCCGCCGCTGGTTCGCCGCCTTGCTGCCGCGCGCCGCGGAGCGTCAGCCGGCAACGCTGTTCACGCCGGCGATCGTCAGCGACCGCAGCGACGGCAAGATCGCGCATCTCGACGGGCTCAACCTCAGCCGCGCCTGGTGTTGGCGAGAGATCGCCGCCCAGCTCGATGGGCCCGCGCGCGCCGTCGCGGAGGCCTCCGCCAACGAGCATCTCGCCGCCGCTCTGCCGCACATCGCCGGCGACTATGCCGGCGAGCATTGGCTCGCCAGCTTCGCGCTTCTCGCCCTGCTCGCCTGAGTTGAACCGCGCGGGGCCAACCCCGCACCAACGGCCGTTGCGAACAGGGGCGTGCAGGCGATGTTTGCGCATCATTCGTGGTGGATCCGGCAAGCGGTTCGCAAGCATGCGGACGCCATATTGTGGCGCGGCGCCGCGCTCGCGCTGATGCTCAATTTGCTCCTCTTCGCGAACCGGTTCCCGCCGGCGTCGCGAGCGATCGGCCGAGCTTATGCGCGCCGTTTCTGGCATCCGCGGAACGCCGGCGAGTGCCTCGATATCCTTATTGCGGTCGCGATCTGGCCCGTCGGCGTGCTGCTGTGCGCCTTGTGGTTCACGCGGCGGAACGGACCGATCGTCGCCCGGCGCTTCGGACGCCGGGTGCTCGCCCAGCTCGCCGACCAGGCAAGGCTGGCCGTTACCTCCGGCCTGCTCCCGCCCTGGTATTACATCTTCGAGCTCTATCGTCCCGGCGCGATGGACAAGGCTTATTCCTACCTGACGCGCGGCCAGACCAAATATGGCGTGTACCGCGTACTGGCAGAGGCCCGCGGGTCGTCCTCGCCGCTCGGCGACAAGGACGCCTTCGCGCGCTTCTGCGCCGACCGGCAGGTCGATGCCTTGCCGGTGCTGCTTGCGGTGTACGACGGCGAAGTGAGCGGCGCGGCGGGCCTTCCCGAAACCGACCTGTTCGTGAAGCCGGTGCGCGGGCGCGGCGGGCGAGGGGCCGAACGATGGGATTATGCGGGCGCTCGCCATTATCGCCACGTCGATGGAGGCAAGCTCAGCGGCGTCGAGCTGATCGATCGCCTGCGCGATATGTCGCGCCGCCAGCCCTATCTGGTCCAGGAGCGAGCGCGGAACCACCCGGCGATGCGCGATCTCAGCAACGGTGCGCTGAACACGATCCGCATCATCACCTGTCTCGACGAGCAGGAGCGGCCCGAGATCATCGCCGCGGTGCTGAGGATGGCCGTGGGCCGCAATGCGACGGTCGACAACGTGCACGCCGGCGGCCTCGCGGCGTCGGTCGATCTCATCGAGGGCCGCCTGTCGCCGGCGACCGACATGGGCGTCGATTCGCATCTCGGCTGGATCGACCGCCATCCCGACACCGGCGCACGGATCGCGGGCCGGGTCTTGCCGATGTGGGACGAAGTCCGCCATCTCGTCCGGGGCGCGCACGCCGCGTTCGGCGACTGGGCGGTCATCGGCTGGGACGTGGCCATCATGGCCGACCGGCCGCGCCTGGTCGAAGGCAATAGCGGGCCCGACATCGACCTTGTCCAGCGCCCGCTCCGAACCCCGTTCGGCGATGCGCGGTTCGGAACGCTGATTGCCCTTCAGCTCGAAAAGGCGCGCGTGGCTACAGCGACCAGCGGTCGATCGTCGCGTCCAGCGTTCGTTCCCGCCAGATCCCCTTGAGGTCCGCGAGCGTTCCGCCCGGAGCGAGGAGCGATTGGAGCTGCGCATCGCCGAGCTTGCGGTAAGCGTCGTGCGCCACCGCGCCCACGACGAGGTCGTATCGCTGGTTGCCGAGCGCGGCGAGCTGCACGCCATGCTCGCGCTCGAGCTGGCCGGCGTCCGCGATCGGGTCGTGGGCCGCGACTTCGTGCCCCAGCCATTGGAGGCGTTCGATCACATCGAAGCTGCGGCTGTTGCGCAGGTCCGGCACGTTCTCCTTGAAGGTCAGGCCCAGGACCAGCGCGGTCCCGGCCTTCTTGCGCCGGTCGTGCAGCACGTCGGCGACCCAGGCGCCCATGCCGTCGTTGATCTCGCGCCCGGCGAGGATCACCTGCGGGTCATGGCCGAGCTGCTGCGCGAGGTGGCTGAGGTAATAAGGATCGACGCCGATGCAGTGCCCGCCGACCAGCCCCGGCTCGAACGGCAGAAAGTTCCACTTGGTCCGCGCCGCCGCGAGCACGTCAGCCATTGAGAGATCGAGCTTCGAGAAGATCTGCGCGACTTCGTTCATGAAGGCGATGTTGATGTCGCGCTGGGCGTTCTCGATAACCTTGGCGGCCTCGGCGGCCTTGATCGATGCCGCGCGGAACACGCCTGCCTCAGTAATCGCGCCGTAGATTCTCGCGAGCAGCTCGACCGTTTCGCGATCCTCGCCGGCGATGACCTTGGTGATCCTGTCGATCGAATGCGTTCGGTCGCCCGGGTTGATGCGCTCGGGCGAATAGCCGAGGCGGAAGCCACGGCCGCGGGTCAGTCCCGACACGGTTTCCAGCTCCGGGCCGCAGACGTCCTCCGTGACGCCCGGATAGACCGTGCTCTCATAGACGATCGTCGGCCGCTGCCCGGCGCGGATCAATCCGCCGACCGTGCGCGTGGCCGCCAGCACCGCCCCCAGGTCGGGCCGGTTCCGCGCGTCGACCGGCGTCGGCACGGTGACGATGAATACGTCGCTGCCCGCGCAATCTTCGGGCGCCGAAGTCAATTCGAGAGCCGATGAGGCGAGGTCGTCCTCGGCAACCTCTCCGGTCCTGTCCTTGCCGGCTTTGAGCTCCGCGATCCGCGTTTCGTCGACGTCGAAGCCGGTCACCTCGAAATGGCGCGCGAGGGCTACGGCCAGCGGCAGGCCGACATAGCCGAGGCCGACGACGGTGATGCGCGGTTCGACGTCCATGCTGTGCTGCTGCCCCGGCTTGCCCGCTTCAGGCAAGCCCTATGCGGGCACGCATTCCTTCGCGAGCGTCGCATTGGCCGCGCCGGCGTCGCCCGGGAGCGGCTGGCAGACGGGGGTCGCCTGGAGCAGCGCGTCGCCGCCGATCGCCTGGTAAAGGTCGATGATGTTCTGCGCGGCGGTCAGCTTGGTCTGAACGAGCAGCTGCTGCGCCGCATAATAAGAGCGCTGCGCGTCGAGCACCGTGAGGAACGGGTCGATGCCCTCGCGGTAGCGCGCTTCGGTCAAAGTATAGGTGTCCGCGGTCGCCGCCTGCTGCCGCTGGCGGGCGCTGATCTCGTCGTTGATCGTGCCGCGCCGCGCGAGCGCGTCGGCAACTTCGCGGAAAGCGGTCTGGATGGTCTTCTGGTAGGTCGCGACCGCGGCATTTCGCTCGGCTTCCGACAGCCGGACGTTCGCGTGACCCGCGCCCGACTGGAAGATCGAGTAGGTGGCGTCGGCTCCCGCGCTGAAACCGAACGCGCCGCCGGTCAGCAGCTTGGTGAGCGCGCTGCTGGCAAAGCCGAGCAGGCCGGTCAGCGTGATGCGCGGGAACAGCGCCGCGCGCGCCGCGCCGATCTGCGCATTCGCCGCGCGTAGCGAATATTCCGCCTGCAGCACGTCGGGCCGCCGCAGCAACACGTAGGAATCGAGCCCGGCGGGCACCGGGGCGATCGTCCCGAAGGCTTCATCGACCGAGCCCGGCAGCAGCGCCGGGTCGATCGGCGCTCCGACCAGCAGCTGCAGCGCATTGACGTCCTGGGCGACGGCAGTCCGCTGCTGGGCGAGGTCGGCCTGGGCGCCGGTCAAAACCTGCTCGGCCTGGCGCAAATCGGTGCGCGGCGCGACTCCGCCCTCGAGCCGGATGCGCGTCAGGCGCACGCTCTTCTCCGCGCTCGCCGCGGTCTGCTCGGCGATCAGGCGAAGGCTCGAATCCGCGCCATAGGTAACCCAGGCGCCGGCAATGTCGGCAACCAGCGCCAGCCGCGTGGCACGCGCTCCGGCCTCGGTCGCGAGATAGCGCTCGAGCTGGACCTTGGTCAGTGAGCGCACCCGTCCGAAGAGGTCGAGCTCGAAGTTCGGGATGCTGCCCCCGAGCTGATACTGCGCGCTGAGGTTGTTGTCCTTGCCGCCCGACACCGTGACCCCGGCATTGGCGTCGACCGTGGGCAGCTGGTTCGCGCGCTGGATGCGATATTGCTCGCGCGCGGCGGCGATGTTCGACGCGGCGACCATCAGGTCGCGGTTGTTGGCCAGCGCCTGCGCGATGAGAGTCTGCAGCCGCGCATCCTGGAAGACTTGCCTGTAGGTGAGGGTTGGAAGGCCCGTCTCGGCCTGGGCGACGTACGGGTCGCCGACCGGCCACGACGCGGGGACTGCCGGGTCGGGCCGGACATAGGCCGGTTCCATCGTCGCGCAGCCCGTCGCCAACAACGCAGCCAACCCAATCGCCCGCTTCATGCCTCCGCCTCGCCGCGCTTGCGGAAGCGCTCGCGGATGATCACCAGTCCGTCGCGGACGCCGCGCCGGACCAGGACGTAGAACAGGGGAATGTAGAAGACAGCGAGGATCGTCGCGGTGAGCATGCCGCCGATCACCGCGGTGCCAATCGCGATGCGTCCGTTGGCGCCGGGTCCGGTTGCCACCGCGAGCGGAAAGACGCCGAAGATGAAGGCAAAGCTTGTCATCAGGATCGGGCGAAGCCGGATGCGCGCCGCTTCGACCGCCGCGTCGATGATCCTCTTGCCCTCGCGTTCCGCGCGTTCCGCGAACTCGTTCATCAGGATCGCGTTCTTGGACGTCAGGCCCATCGTCGTCAGCAGCCCGATCTGGAGGAACACGTCATTTTCGAGCCCGCGCAGGGTGACGAAGAGGATGGCGCCGACGAGGCCGAGCGGAACCACCAGCAGCACTGCGAGGGGGATCGACCAGCTTTCGTAAAGCGCGGCGAGGCACAGGAAGATGACGATCAGCGAGATGGCGTAGAGGAGCGGCGCCTGGCCCGAGGCGATGCGTTCCTGGTACGAGGCCCCGGCCCACGCGACGCTCACGCCCGGGACTTGCGACGCCAGTTTCTCGATCTCGGCCATGGCCTGGCCCGAGCTTTTGCCCGGCGCGGCCTGGCCCTGAATCTCGAACGATGGGAAGCCCTGAAACCGCGCCAGCGTCACCGGCGCGACGGTCCAGCCGGTCGAGGCGAACGAGGTGAAGGGCACCATCTCGCCCTGGTTGTTGCGCACGAACCAGTTGCCGATGTCCGATGGCTCGGAGCGGTAGAGCGCCTCGCCCTGGACATAGACGCGCTTGACCCTGCCGCGGTCGATGAAGTCGTTGACGTACCGCCCGCCCCACGCTGTCGACAAGGTGGAGTTCACGTCGCCCGGGGTAAGTCCAAGCGCGGTCAGGCGCGGGACGTCGATGTTCACCTTCAGGCTCGCGACGTCGGGCAGGTCGCTGAGCCGGACTTGCGAGAGGATCGGGTTGGACGAGGCCTCGGCGAGCAGGCGGTCGCGCGCGGCAGTAAAGTCCTGGCGGCTCATCCCGCTCGTATTTTGCAGTTCCATGGTGAAACCGGTGGACTGGCCGAGCCCGCGAATGGCGCCCGGAACGAGCGCGAATACCTGCGCATCGCGGAGCCCGCGGAACGCCCCGGACGCCCGGTCGACGATCGCCGAGGCGCTATTGCTGCTGCCGTGGCGGTCGTCGAACGGGGCGAGGTTGATATAGGCCTGGCCGGTGTTCTGGCCCGAGAGGCCGCCGCCGCCGCCGGTCACTGCGAAGAAGGTGTGGACGTTCTTCTTTTCGTCGCCGTGGATGAAGTAGTTCTCGACGGCCTGCTCGACTTGCTGCGTCCGCTCGAACGTCGCGCCCGCGGGGAGGCGGAACTGGACCGATGCATTGCCTTGGTCCTCGGTCGGGATGAAGCCCGTGGGCAGGCGCATGAACAGGACGATGAGCAGCAGGCAGACGCCGAGATAGATGGCGAGGAACAGCCACTTGCGCTCGACCACGCGCCCGACGTTGCCGACGTACCAGTCGATCACGCGCTGGAAGCGGCTGTTGAAGCCGGTGCGCGCCCGTTCGATCGAATGCGCGAGCGCCGGCGCCCGGCGGCCGACCCACGTGTCTTCGACCGACGCATGCTGGCGACGCAGCACGTTGGCCGCGAGCGACGGGCTGAAGGTCAGCGCGAGCACGACCGACAGCGCCATGGCCGAGACGATCGTCGCCGAAAACTGGCGGTAGATGACGCCGGTCGATCCGCCGAAAAAGACCATCGGCAGGAATACCGCCGACAGCACGAGCGCGATGGCGATCAGCGCCATCTGGATCTGCTGCATCGACATGACCGTCGCTTCCTTGACGGTCAGCTCGGGCTGCTCCTCCAGGATGCGCTCCACGTTCTCGACCACGACAATCGCGTCATCGACCAGCAATCCGACCGCGAGGACCAGCCCGAACAGGGTGAGCGTGTTGATTGAAAACCCGAGGATGTAGAGCATCCCGAACGTGCCCAGCAGCACGACCGGGATCGCGATTCCGGGGATGAGCGTCGCGCGCCAGCTCTGCAGGAAGACGAACATGACGAGGATGACGAGCGCCATCGCCTCGGCCAGGGTCTTCACCACCTCGATGACCGACAGGCGGATGAAGTCCGAGCTGTCGTTGGCGTAGGCGATGCGATAGCCGGAGGGCAGCCGCGGCTCGATCTTGGCCATCTCGCCCTTGACCAGCTTCGATGTGGTCAGGGCGTTCGAACCGGGTTCGAGGAAGATGCCGATGCCCGAGCCGGGGTGGCCGTTGATGCGGATGGTCGCGGAATAATTCTCGGCGCCGAGCTCGACCCGAGCGACGTCGGACAGCAGCACGCGCGCACCCGACGGATCGGACTTGACGATGATGCTGCGAAACTGCTCGGGCGTCTGGAGCCGCGATTGCGCGGTGACCGTTGCGTTGAGCATCTGGCCTTCGGGCTGTGGCATCCCGCCGATCTCGCCGGCGGCGACCTCGACGTTCTGGCTCTGGATGGCGGAGACGACATCGCTCGGCATCAGCTGGAAACTCTGCAGCTTCCCCGGATCGAGCCAGATGCGCATGGCGTATTTGGAGCCGAAGACATTGACGTCCCCGACACCGGGAATGCGCGACAGCTCGTCCTGGATGTTGGTCGCGAGCCAGTCGGACACGTCGACGTTGGTGCTCTTGTCGGTCGAATCGTAGACGCCGACGATCATCAGGAAGTCGGGCGACCCCTTGGTGACGGTGATTCCCTGCTGCTGGACCTGCTGGGGCAGCCGCGCGATCGCCTGCTGGACCTTGTTCTGGACCTGCACCTGGGCGATGTCCGGGTCGATGCTCTTGTCGAAGATCGCATTGATCGTGACCTGGCCGCGCGAGCTCGAGGAAGAGCTGAAGTAGAGCAGCCCGTCGAGGCCGGTCAGCGTTTCCTCGATCACCTGGGTGACGCTGCTCTCGAGCGTCTCGGCGGACGCGCCGGGGTAGGTTGCGCGGACGTTGATTTGGGTCGGCGCGACGTCGGGATATTGAGCGACCGGAAGCGTGAAGATCGCGCCGATGCCGCCGAGCGAAATGATGATCGCCAGGACCCAGGCGAAGATTGGCCGTTCGATGAAAATGCGCGACATGCGGTCAGCCGCCGCGCTTCTGCTGCATCGCCTTCAATGCGCCGGGCGGCGGCGCCTTGACGCGCTGCGGCGCGCTCGCCGGCACCGGCTTGATCGGCGCGCCGTCCTTGAGGTTCGCGGTGCCCTGCGTGATGACTTTCTCACCCGCCGCGAGACCCGCGGTCACGACCCAATAGGGTCCCTGCGTCCGGTCCGCGACGACCGCCCGCTGGACGGCGCGGTTGCCCGGACCGACCACGAATAGGGTTGCATTGCCCTGCGGGTCGCGCGTGATCGCCTGCTGCGGCACCAGGAACGCCGATGTATCGATCGCCTGCGCGAACTGCGCGTTCACGAACATGCCGGGAAGCAGCACCGACTGCGGGTTGGGGAAGCGCGCGCGCAGCGTCACCGTGCCGGTGTTCTGGTCGACCAGGACCTGGCTGAACTCGACCGTGCCGGTTGCGCCGTAAAAGCTCCCGTCAGGAAGCTTGAGCCGGACCTGGGCGGTGGTCGGCGCCGCGCCGCCCTGGCTCAGCGCACGGCGCAGGGTGAGCAGGTCCGCCGCCGATTCCTGGATGTCGACGAAGACCGGATCGAGCCGCGTGATGGTGGTCATCGGGTCGGCCTGGTTGGCGGTCACCAGCGCGCCCTCGGTGACATTCGAGAGGCCGATGCGGCC
>DATEIK010000039.1:0-8411 GCA_035279065.1 Sphingomicrobium sp.
GCCGGCGCCGACGGACTTGAGGGCCGGCATCAGGTCCTCGCCGATCGAGGCGAGCAGCGCCGAGCGGATCCGGTCGCGTTCGCGCACCGCGGCGAAGTCGCGCGCCTCGCGTTCGAGCCGTGCGCGCTCGAGCGCCAGCGCGACCTGGTCGAGCAGGCTGGTCAGCAGCGAGGCCTGCTCCTCGGCGATGGGCGGGGCGCCGTCGTCGCGGGCGAGGGCCAGCGCCGCGAGCACGGAGGCTTCGGAGCTGACGGCATGGAACTGCCACCCGGCAGGGTCGACCCGGGCGACGCCGCGGCCCGCGGGTTCGCCCGTCTCCAGGGTCAGCGCGGCGGCGGCGATGTCGCTCGGCGTCAGGCTCGCGCCGGCCGGAGCGGACGCAATCTGCCTGGGCTCGGGGCGGCCGCCGACGAGGACGGCGTTGCAGTCGAACACGCTGGCGAGCTGGGCGGTCGCGACCTCGCCGATTTCCTGCTCGCTGGTGCAGGACAGCATACGGCGCGCGAGGCCGGCGATGGTCGCGTTGCGCGCGGCGTGGCCGGCGGCGATCCGGGCGTGGCGGCGGACCGAGGCCGCGAGCTTGCTGGTGACCAGCGCGACGAGGAACAGGACGACGACCGTGACGATGTCGACGGGGCTGTCGATGCGGAACGTGCCGCGCGGCGCGGTGAAGAAGAAATTGTAGGCGAGGACCGAGGCGAGCGCTGCGAACAGGGCCGGCGCGAGGCCGCCGAGGATCGCCGCGCCGAGCACCGCAGGGAGATAGAGCAGGTCGACCGAGGAATTGCCCCAGCGCGGGGCGATGGCGAGCCCGAGGAGGGTCGAGCCGGCGACCATCAGCGCCGCTTCGGCATAGGTGCGGACTCGCCCGGCGGCCGTCGCGCGGCGTTGAGTGAGCGGAATCGTGATCATGGCGGCCCAATGCTCCTGCCATTCGTCATCGTCGATACGCGCGGCCGCGTGGTTCGCTGCGCCAGCGAGGGAAACGCAGCTCGAATCCACATAGAATCTTTACGGGGGTCGGGGCCACATGGGCGATCGCCATGGCGACCCTCGTCCAATCGCAAGCGCCCGCGGCGGAAGCGCCGGCCGCGACTGCCCATAAGCTGCCGACGCTGATGCTCGGCGCGGTCGGCGTCGTTTACGGCGACATCGGCACGTCGCCGCTTTACGCGATGAAGGAGAGCTTCCTCGGCCCGCACCCGCTGGCGGTCGACGCTCCGCACATCTTCGGCGTGCTCAGCCTCGTGTTCTGGTCGCTGATGCTGATCGTCACCGTGAAATATGTGCTGGTGGCGATGCGCGCGGACAATCGCGGCGAGGGCGGCTCGTTCGCCTTGCTGTCGCTGATCTCCCGCAACCTCGAAGGCAAGAGATGGACCGCGACGCTGGTGACGCTCGGCGTGCTGGCGACCTGCCTGTTCTACGGCGACGCGATGATCACGCCGGCGATCTCCGTGCTGTCGGCGGTCGAGGGGCTGACCATCGTCGAGGCGCCGCTGCAGCCGCTGGTCGTGCCGATCTCGATCGCGATCCTGGTCGGGCTGTTCCTCGTGCAGTCGCGTGGCACGGCCAAGGTCGGCGCGTTGTTCGGCCCGGTGATCCTCGTCTATCTCGCGGCACTTGCCGCGCTCGGCGTGACGAACATCCTCGCGCATCCGGAGATCATCGGCGCGCTGAGCCCGACCTGGGCGCTCAGGTTCTTCATCACCGATCCCAAGCTCGCCTTCCTGGCGCTAGGCTCGGTGTTCCTGGCGGTGACGGGTGCCGAGACGCTGTACGCCGACATGGGGCATTTCGGCCGCAAGGCGATCGGCTGGTCGTGGCTGACGCTGGTTTATCCCTGCCTGACGCTCAATTACCTCGGCCAGGGGGCGCTCCTGCTCGGGCATCCCGCGGCGGCGACGAACCCCTTCTACCTGATGGCGCCGGACTGGGCGCGCCTGCCGCTGGTCGCAATCGCCACGGCGGCGACGATCATCGCCAGCCAGGCGGTGATCTCGGGCGCCTTCTCGGTCACGCACCAGGCGGTGCAGCTGGGCTTCCTGCCGCGGCTTCGCACCGAGCATACGAGCGAGAAGGCGGCGGGGCAGATCTACATCCCGGCGGTCAACTGGGGCCTGCTGGTGATGGTCGTGGTGCTGGTGCTGGGCTTCAAGGAATCCGGCAAGCTGGCTTCCGCCTACGGCATCGCGGTGACCGGCACGATGCTGATCACGACGGTGATGCTGGGCTTCCTGGTGTTCCAGATCTGGCGCTGGAACCGGCTGATCGCGACGCTGACGATCGGCACCTTCCTGGCGGTGGACGGCGCCTATTTCGCTTCGAACATCACCAAGATTCCCGACGGCGGCTGGTTCCCGCTGCTGGTCGCGCTCATTAGCTTCACGGTGCTGACGACCTGGGCCAAGGGGCGCCGGCTGATGCGCGAGCGGCTCGAGCAATCGGCGCTCCCGTTGCCGGTGTTCGTCAAGTCGGCCGGAGCATCGGTCCACCGCGTGCGCGGCACGTCGGTGTTCCTGTCGACCTCGGCCGACACCGTGCCGGCGGCGCTGCTCCACAATCTCAAGCACAACCAGGTGCTCCATGAGCGGGTGATCATCCTCAATGTGAAGGTCGAGGAGGTGCCGCATGTGAGCGGCGAGCGGCGCGTCGAGTTCCACGAAGCGGGCGCGGGCTTCTACCGCATGATCCTGCACTATGGCTTCATGGATGAGGTCGACATCCCGCGTGACCTCGCCTTCATCAAGAGCTGCGGCGAGCCGTTCAACATGATGAGCACGAGCTTCTTCCTCGGGCGCCAGAAGCTGGTTGCGTCGAGCAAGGCGCCGGGCATGGCGCTGTGGCGCGAGAAGCTGTTCGCGTGGATGCTCAAGAGTTCCGAAAGCGCGATGGAATTCTTCAAGCTGCCGACCAACCGCGTCGTCGAGCTGGGCAGCCAGTTGCAGATCTAGAGCGTCTCCGCGAGCGCCTGCATGAAATCGCCAAGCGCGGCTTCGTCGCGCTTGTAGAAGGTCCATTTCCTGATGCGCTTGGGAACGAGGAAGCCGGCCTCGACCAGCGTCTTCAAATGCTGCGCGGTGGTCGGCTGGGCGAGGCCGAGCTTCTCCTCGATCAACAGCGCGCAGACGCCGTCCTCGACGAGATCGCCGTCGACCTGCGGGCGGAAATGACGCGTCGGGTCCTTGAGCCATTCGAGGACCTGGAGCCGGTGAGCGTTGGCCAGAGCCTTCAGCTGTTTCTCGCGGTCACTTTTCATATCGTCCTATTGCAATCTGACGATAACATTTCTAGGGCCGCGGTGGCTAGGGGCTTCGAAGGAGTGCCGTGATGGGCATCGAAGCCATAAGTTCGGACAGGCTGCCGCCGCCGGTCGGGCCGTTCTCGGCCGCAGTGCGGTCGGGCGGCTTCATCTTCTTCAGCGGCCAGGTCGGCGTCGACTCGGCGACCGGCAAGCTCGTCGAGGGCGGGGTCGAAGCCGAGGCGCGGCAGATCTTCCGCAACCTCGCGACCCTGCTCGAAGCGGCGGGCAAGTCGTTCGGCGACGTGGTGCGCGCGGGCGTGTTCCTGACCGACATCGGCGATTTCGCGGCGGTCAACGCCATTTACGCAGCTGCGTTCGAGCGGCCCTTCCCGGCGCGGACGACGGTCGCGGTGGCCGCGCTGCCGCTGGGCGCGCGGATCGAGATCGAGCTGCTGGTGGAGGGCTGAAGCGATGCGCTACGATTACATGATCGTCGACGTGTTCAGCGACGTCGCCTTCGGCGGCAACCAGCTCGCGGTGCTGACCGACGCGCGGGGCCTGACGACCGAGGCCATGCAGCTCGTCACGCGCGAGTTCAATTTCGCCGAAAGCACCTTCATCCTGCCGCCCGACGATCCCAAGCACGCAGCGAAGGTGCGCATCTTCACCCCCGCGCGAGAGCTGCCGTTCGCCGGCCACCCCACGGTCGGCACGGCGTGCGCGCTGGTCATGTCGGGGGCGCAAGCGGCGGGCGAATTCGTCCTCGAGGAGGGCGTCGGACCGGTGTCCGTTATGACCACCAGGGACGGTGAGCGCTACACTGCGCGGCTGCGGCTCGACCGCGGACCGGATCGTGCCGACAGCGTGCCATCCGCAGAGGACATGGCGGCGGTCCTGTCGCTGCCGGCGAGCGAAGTCCGGGACGTGTTCGGATCCGGCATGGGGGTCAATTTCACCTTCGTCGAGGTGGCGAGCCGCGACGCGGTCGATCGCTCCGTGCTCGACCAGCAGGCGTGGAAGCGGGTGCTCGCCGACAGCTGGGGCTCGCAGGTTCACGTGTTCGCGGGCGAACTGGAGGACGGCGGCGAAATCCATGCGCGGATGTTCGCACCGGCCTTCGGAATCGCCGAGGACGCGGCGACCGGCGCGGCCGCGGCGGCGATCGCCGGCGCCGCGAGCGAGAGGAGCGGGCGCGACCTCGCGTTCGCCATCCGCCAGGGCGTCAAGATGGGACGACCGAGCCTGATCCAGGCGTCGGCTCGGGTCGAAGGCGGGAAGGTCGTCGAGATCGGCGTCGGCGGCGCGTCCGCATTCGTCGCCACGGGCCAGATCGAGGTTCCAGACCACCTGCTCGAACGGGACTAGTCCGCGGCCGCGATTTGGCGACTCGCCGACTTTGGGCGTATGGGCCGCGCACAGTCTGTTCGGTGATGGAGGCCATGATGCGTACCCACCACAGATCGCTTGCGCTCGCCTTTGCGGTGCTGCTGCTGATGCCCGCTTCGGCGCCCGCGCAGGACCAGGACCAGGCCCGCGGCGGCGTCAGGACGGAGACCCAGGAGCGCCAGGCGGCCGGCAATGACATTGGCTGGCTGTGGAACGTGCTGGGGCTGTTCGGCCTGTTCGGCGTGCTCGGCCTGCGCAAGGGCCACGACGAGGACAGCTACCACCCGTCGGCGATCGATTAAGCGTCCCCCATTCGGTTGCCGAGCGCAATTTCGTCCCGTAAGCGGGCGGCGGCAGCTTGAGGGGCGTGAATGTTCAACTGGTTCCAGCGCCTTCTTCCGCGCAAGGGCGACTTCTTCGGCATGTTCGAAGCGCACGGAGCGACGCTGGTCGCGGCCGCGGCGGCGATGACCAAGCTGGTCGACGGCGGGACCCCGCACCTCGAGCATATCTCCGAGATCGAGCAGCGCGAGCATGAAGCCGATGACATCACGCGGCGCGTGCTGACCGAGGTCCGGCGCACCTTCCTGACGCCCTTCGACCGCGGTGCCATCACCTCACTCATCGCCAAGATGGACGATGCGATCGACGAGATGCACTCGACCGCGGTCGCGATCGACCTTTACGAGCTGCGCGCATTCCGCCCGGAGATGAAGGACATGGTGGCGATGATCTCCGAGGCCGCCAAGCTCGCCGCCGAAGCGACGCATTTGCTGCGCGACATCAGCCGCAACGGCGCGCGCATCCACGAGATCACGGGCAAGATCGTCGGCCTCGAAGGCGCCGCCGACGACGTCCACGCGGCCGGCCTCAAGAAGGCCTTCGAGGAATATTCGAACCAGCCGATGCAGTTCATCGTCGCGCGCGAAATCTACAAGCATCTCGAACGGATCACCGACGCCTTTGAGGACGTCGCCAACGAAATCGACGGCATCGTCATCGATCACGCCTGACGCCAAGCGATGCACCAGCTCGCCCTTCCGCTGCTCATCGGCCTGATCGCCGTCGCGCTGGCGTTCGACTTCCTGAACGGCCTTCACGACGCCGCCAACTCAATCGCGACCGTGGTCGGGACGCGGCTGCTGAGCCCGGCCGCGGCGGTGGCTTTCGCGGCCTTCTTCAACTTCGCCGCTTACTTCCTCGCGCTGCAATGGCCGCAGCTCCACAAGGTCGCCGACACGATCGGCAAGGGGCTGATCGACAAGGATCTGGTGACTCCGTCGGTGGTGTTCGGAGCGCTGGTCGGAGCGATGTTCTGGAACATCGTCACCTGGCTCAAGGGCATTCCGTCCTCGTCGAGCCACGCGCTCGTCGGCGGGATCATCGGCGCCGGCGTCGCGCACGCGGGGATGTCCGGGATCCAGTGGACCGGCCTCAACAAGACGCTGATCGCGATCGTGCTGTCGCCGACACTCGGGCTGATCCTGACGATGGCCATCATGCTGGTGACCAGCTGGCTCGGCATTCGGGCCAGCGCGAGCGGGGCGGAGCGGACGTTCCGCGGGCTGCACCTCGTCTCGGCCGGGGCCTACTCGCTCGGGCACGGCCTCAACGACGCGCAGAAGACGATGGGGATCATCAGCGTCCTGTTATATTCGACCGGCTATCTTCACGGCGAATTCCACGTGCCGCACTGGGTGGCGCTGAGCTGTTACGTCGCGATCGGCCTCGGCACGCTCTCCGGCGGCTGGCGGATCATCGAGACGATGGGCACGCGCATCACCAAATTGAGCCAGCACCAGGGCTTTTCGGCTTCCGCCGGCGGCTCCGTCATGCTGTTCGCCGCTTCCTATCTCGGCATCCCGGTGTCGACCACGCACACCATCACCGGCTGCGTGATCGGCGCCGGAGCGGCGCGGCGCGCCTCGGCGGTCAACTGGGGCATCGCGCGCAACGTCATGGTCGCCTGGGTGATCACGATCCCGGCTTCGGCCGCGGTCGCAGCGCTCTTCTATTGGCTCGTTTCGCAGGTCGGGTGATGGTGCTGCGAATCCTCCTCGTCGGCCTCGCGCTCATGGCGAGCGCGGCCGAAGCGGCGAAGCCGGCCATCGTCCTGGTCCACGGGGCATTCGCGAATGCCTCGGGCTGGAACCGGGTGATCGCGATCCTGCAGGGCGACGGCTACGAGGTGGTCGGGGTCGAGAACCCGCTCGTTTCCCTGCAAGGCGACATTGCGGCGACGAGGCGCACGGTTGCCGCGATCGACGGGCCCGTGGTGATGGTCGGCCATTCCTACGGCGGCGTGGTGATCAGCGGCGCAGCGGCCGGAAATCCCAGCGTGAAGGCGCTGGTGTTCGTCGCCGCGATCGCACCGGAGCCAGGCGAGGCGGTGAACGCCTTGTTCGCGAAATATCCGTCGGAATCGAGCGCGGCGACGAAGCAGGATGCTTCGGGTTTCCTGACCGTCGATCCCAAGCGCTTCGGGGCGCTTTTCGCGGGCGACCTGCCGGCGGCGGAAAGCGCGCTGCTCGCGGCGACGCAAAAGCCGATCCGTGCGGGCAACTTCGCCGCGACGCTGCGCGATGCGGCGTGGAAGACGATCCCGTCGTGGTACGTCGTTGCAAAGCAGGACCGCGCGCTGAACCCCGACCTCGAGCGCTTCTACGCCAAGCGGATGGGTGCGAAGACGAGCGAGGTCGACGGCAGCCATTTCATCTTCCTGTCGCATCCGCGCGAGATCGCACGCGTAATTGAAGAGGCGGCGGCCTCGGCCAAATGATGCTAGTGGCGCCGCCCTGGAGGATGCCGCCATGCCCGACACGACCACGATGAGCTTCGACCTGACGCCGCCGACAGAGCAGCAGCTCGACGACCTCAAGCAGGATCTCAGCGACGAGGAGCGGCACGTGCTCCTCGAACATGGCACCGAGGCGCCGTTCTGCGGCCTGTTCGTCGAAGAGAAGCGGAGCGGGGTCTATACCTGCCGGCTGTGCGGGCTGCCGCTGTTCCACGGCGGGCAGAAGTTCAACAGCGGCACCGGCTGGCCGAGCTTCACGACGCCGTTCGCCGAGGATCACCTGACGACCATCCGCGATACCAGTTACGGCATGATCCGGACCGAGATCGTCTGCGCCCGCTGCGGCGCGCACCAGGGGCACGTCTTTCCCGACGGACCGCCGCCGACGGGCGAGCGCTATTGCATCAATTCGGTCAGCCTCGGGTTCACGCCGGACGGCGAGGAATTGCCCGACAAGCTCGGCCGGGGTGCGCCCGAAGGCGAGCCCTGGAACGACTGACGCCGGTCAGTCGTCGGCCCAGGCCTTGGCCTTCTCGAGAATGGTCAGCTCGCGCAGCAGCGCGTCGACGCTCCGCGTGAGCTCGGGGAGGAAGCTGATCTGGTGGCGCGCGCCGCGATAGCTCTCCGCCATCAGGATCGCGTCGAGGAGGATCGGCACGACCAGCGCTTCAGGGTCGTCCACTTCGGTCAGTCCGTGGAGCCGCGTCAGCGCCTTGCGCCGCGCGGCATCGGGATCGGACAGGGCTTCGGTTCGGCCAATGTGCCAGGTCATCGCGTTCGCTTCTCCATCGAAGCGCCCACGATAGCGCCAGCGAGGCGCGCGTGAACTTCGGATGGGCGCGGGAACGGCGCGGCTCGGCGTGCACCGAGGCGGAAATCGATACGGCCGAAATGTTCCCGCCGTTCATCGAAACCAGTTGGCGGTTCGGCGAGGAACGTTGCGCGTTACGGAGCAGCCGCTAAGGTTGTTTCCGGCCGTCATAT
>DATEIK010000040.1:0-4422 GCA_035279065.1 Sphingomicrobium sp.
CGCTTCCAAGGTGTAAGAGCCGGTCAGCATTCCCACCGCCGAAGCCTGCAGCGTGTAGGCACCGCTTTTCGCGACGGTAAAGGTGAGCGCGGCATCGAGGCCCATGCCGCTGTCATCGTCGACGGCGACGACCACGCCCGACGAATTGACGAGGCTAAGCCTGGCATCGCCGAGGCTTCCCGCGGTTCCGAGCGAGCTGACGCCGAGCATGTCGAACGTGTAGGTCGAGCCGGCGATAAGGTAGATCGACGTGCTGTCGACCTCTCCCGCCGCGCCGATCGTCGCGGTCGCGTGATAGTCGACGTCCGCACCCGCCAGCGGCATGGTCTCGACCCAGGGCGTGCCGCTCAGCTGCGCGTACATGTAGGACGCGACGAGCGCGTGAGTCTGCGCCGTCGGGTGAATCTGGTCGAAGAAGACCAGGTTCTGGTACTGAAGCAAATTGTTCGACAGCTCGTCGGCGCTGAGCCCATGCAGCGCGGCGATCTCCGGAAGCACCGCCGCGAAGGCCGGATCGATCACGCGGCCCGATGAATCGACATAGGCTGAACCCATGATCGGAACGTAGGTCACATCGGCACCCATCGCCTCGAGCGCCGGCACGACCTGGGTGCGGATCAGCGTGTCCAGGTAGACGGAGTATTCGGTCGCGGCATCGGCCCGAGCGTGCTCGGTCGGGCTGAGGCCGAGGATGCCGTCCTGGTCGTACTTCGGAATGAGGCCGACGTCGGGAACGCCGGTGATCAGCAGGTTGTGAACGCCGATGTCGATCAGCTGCTGCAGCTCATGCAGAAGCTTGACCGCAGCCGCGTCGAGCGCCGCATGAGCGTCGGCCACCGAAGCGGGGTCGCTGCCCGCGGGCGCGAGGCTGCGCACGTCATTGCCACCGACCGTGACCATATAGAGTGCATTCGGATCGGCATGACCGTCGACCGCATCCTTGAACGCGTCGGTCTGGCCGTCGAGGTCGGGAACGGCCTCGTCACCCTGGCGGATTTGCGAGCCGCCGTAGGCGAAATTGAGGTTATTGCCGTTCGGGTCGCCCGCGAACGGGTCGATCGGCACGCCGATCCAGGGGTCATCATAGCCGAATGGGAAGACCGGCTGCGTGACAACGCCGATCGTCTTGTTGCTGATCAGGTCGGCGAATGTGTAGCCGTTGGAGAAACGGCCCTGGAAATAGCCGAGATCGGCGCTCGGAGCGCCCTCGGGAAGGTCGCTGAAGGTCAGCGTCCCATAGAATTCCGCAAGCTTGAGAGCATTACCCGCATCGACCAGGCTGTCACCGAACACATATGCGCCGCTGTACCCCATCACGCCCCTCCACGCGGGGACGCGACTCGGCTGTGCAATCCCCCGGCGCTAAGCCTTCACCAAATTCCAAGCGATAACAATAGGATAAAAGGTTAACGCGCTAGAAGCGGTCGGCGGGCAGGTGCACCGGGCCGACCAGCTCCTCGTGCCGGGCGATGGCGAAGCGGTCGGTCATCCCGGCAATGAAGTCCCCGATGTTGCGCAATTGCTCGACGCCGGTCGTGCCGTCCTGCCATGGCGGCGGTAGCCGTGACGGATCCTCGCGGTAAGCGGCCGCGAGATTGGTGACGACGCGCTCGGCTTCCGTGCGCACCAGCTCGAGCTCGCTGGCGCCGTAGAGCCGGTCATAGAGGAAGCGCTTGAGCTCGCGCTCCTCCTCCGCGAGCGAAGCGGAGAAGCCGGCCAGCTGGAGGCCGGCCGCGCGGACGTCGTCGATCGTCTCGACGCCCGCCTCGCGCACCCGCCTTCCCGTTTCGGCAAGCACGTCCTCGACCATCACGCCGATCATGTCGCGGACCAGGGCGCGCTGCTGTTTCTCGAGGCTGATCCCCGGATGGCGATCGCCGATTGCGTCCCACAGGCGCCGCACCAGCGACAGCTGCAGCAGCTCGTCGAGCTCGAGCAGGCCCGCGCGGAGCCCGTCATCGACGTCGTGATTGTCGTAGGCGATGTCGTCGGAGATTGCCGCGATCTGCGCTTCCAGGCTGGGCCAGGTCGAAAGCTCCAGGTCCCGCTCGCGGTTCGCTTCGGCCATCGCCCAGGTGAGACGGTCGAGCGGCCCGTTGTGCTTGGCGAGACCCTCCAACGCTTCCCAGCTCAAGTTCAGCCCGTCGAAGTCCGGATAGGGCATTTCCATTCGCGTCACGATGCGGATGGTGTGAGCATTGTGGTCGAAGCCGCCGGCATCGCTCAGCGCCGCGTCCAGCGCATGCTCGCCGCCGTGGCCGAACGGCGGGTGACCAAGGTCGTGGGCGAGGCACAGCGCCTCGGTCAGGTCCTCGTTCAGGCCCAGCGCACGAGCGATCGTCCGCCCGATCTGCGCGACTTCGAGGCTGTGGGTCAGGCGGACACGGAAATGGTCGCCGTCGGGGGCGATGAAGACCTGCGTCTTGTGCCTCAGCCGGCGGAACGCGACCGAGTGGATGATGCGGTCGCGGTCGCGCTGGAAGATGTCGCGCGGACCGCGCGGGCCGGAAACCGGTTCAGGATGGAGCCGCCCGCGCGACCGTGACGGCTGCGCGGCGACGCCGGGTGGAAGCGTCATTCCGTGGCGAGTGGCACAATCTGATCGGCTTGAGAATTGGTCCAGCGGAATGCGTTGACGCCGACGGACTCGAGATCCTCCGCGAAAATCTGCGCGTCGGAGGTGCCGCGGAAGGGCCCGATCACCAGCCGGGTGCGGTCCGGGCTCTTGGCGATATAACCCTTGATGCCGTCCATCAGGTCGGAATTCTTGTTCTTGATTCGCTTGAACTGGCTCGGGAGCGCCGACCCGTTCGCGCCGCTCGCCAGCTGGAGCCAGATCTTGCCGGGCGCTGAGCCGGAGGCCGACTTCGGCGGCTGCGCCGGAATGCGAACGGGAGCGCTATAGGCCACCTGCACGGGCGCTGCCTGCTGAGGCGCGACCTTGAGCAAATCGTCGACCCCCGCGAGGCGGTCGCTTGCGACCTGAGTCGTTGTGGCGCGCGGCATCCCGTAATTCTGCACCGGCGCCGAATAAGCGTAAGCGGTGTCGCCGGCGTCGGGGAAAATCCCGAGGTTGACCGCGGCCGCCTTCTGCGCCGGGAGCAAAGTCGGCAGCCTGCTGAGGAACGGCTGCACACGCGCCCAGCTGCCGGGCATCGCGGCGTCGATCGCCACCATCGCGCCGTTGGAATCGCCGGTCAGCGCGCAGACGAAGGCCCTGGCGCGCGCGGCCGCGGCGTCGCCCTTGGCCATCAGCGGCGCCAGCATGGCCAGCGCTTCGGCCTTGTTGCCGCCGATCGCCATGCTCAGCGCCAGGCGGCGGCGCGCTTCGTCGCTGTCCGGCCCGCCGAGCGCGGCGCGATAATCGGCCTGGGCATTGGCCTGCTGCCCGAGCAGGTCGTAGGCGAGGCCGCGGTCCGCACCGAAGACCGCGACCGGAGCACCAAGCTGCTGGGCACGGGTGAAGTAGGGCAAGGCGCCCTGCGGCTCCCCATTGGCGACCGAAACGGCGCCCATGCCGGCCTGCGGCATCGGGCTCCTCGGGTTCACTTCGTCGGCGCGGGCGAAGAATCCGGCCGCCGCCTGGTTGTCGCCGAGGGCGAGCGCGGACTTGCCGGCGCCGATCAGCGAGCTGAAATCCTTCGGGTCGGAAGCGAGCGTGCGGACATAGCGGGCAAGGGCCGCCGCCGGGCTTTCGGCATAGGGCGAATAGCTGCCTTGCGCGGACGCGGGCGCAGCAGCGGCGACAGCCGCGCCGCACGCAATCAGCGCGCCAAGCATCCGCATATGCAGCAATCCCCGCATCGTCCCTCCCGGTGCGGCACTGAATCTTGCGATAAGCTTTCTGCCTAGGGGGTTTACGGTGAACCGTGCCGGTGAACCGGTGAGGTGGGCATTTTCGGCGGATTCGCTGGCCAGAACGAGAAAGGGCGGCCCCGGAAGGACCGCCCTCTGTCATGTGCGCTTATCGCGCGCCTATTGGTTGTTCTGGCGATTGAGGAAGCGCGGTATGTCGATCGGGTCGCGCTTATAGTCTGGTTCTTCCTCGTCGAGCTCGGCCTTGGGCGCGCCGCGCGCGATGTTCGACATCCGCTCGAACAAGGTCCCGCCGGCGCCGGCCGTCGGCTGCTCGCTCTCGTCCTCGTCGTCGGGCGGCGCGATCGGCGGCGCACCGACCGGACTGGTCAGGATGTCGTCGGCGCCGAGCAGCAGCTCGTCGGTATCATCCTCGGCAGTCATTTCCGCCTCGGGAGCGTCGGCTTCGGTCTCCGCGGCCGGCTCGGCCGCAGGCGCGGCCGGTGCCGAACGGGTCGGGAAGCTGAACACCTTGGCGGGCGTGGGCTGCGCGACGGCATCGGCCTCGATGCCGGTGGCGACGACGGAGACCCGGATCTTGCCGCCGAGGTCGTTGTTGAAGGCCGA
>DATEIK010000041.1:0-6413 GCA_035279065.1 Sphingomicrobium sp.
TGCGAGCATTACCAACGGCAACCAGCAGGCCCTGGCTGAAGCCGTCCGCCGGTGGGATATCCGCTGGGCCATTTTGCCCAGGACGAACGCGAAGCTGACCGCGCTGCTCGACCGCTCGCCCGAATGGCGGCGGATCAAGACGGACAAGGTCGGCGCGATTTACGTGAGAACGGCTTCGCCGTCGCCTAACGCTTCCAGAACCCCTCGAGCTCCTGCTTGAGCTCGCCGACCGACATGCGGTTCCACCGCGGGTCCCACGGCGAATCCGCGCCCGGCTCCGGGTCGAGGTAGGACGGACGGATCCATTCGCTCGGCGCCACGTCCGGAAGCGATTCCGCGAGCTGCGCCATGTCGAAGGGCGAGTGGAACTGGAAACCGACCTGGTCGCCGACGACCCATACCACCGTCCCCGACACCGACAGCGCATCGCTGAGCTCGAGCAGCGGTTCGGTATCGACGCGGACCGGCGCGCTGCATTCGATCATGCAGCCGGTGCTGGAGATGTTGCGCACGCGGATCGGCGACGACTGGTAATCGTGGTGCAGGACTCCGGTCCAGATCAGCGGATGACGGTCGGCGATGCGCTGGTCCGAAGTGGCGTCGATCTTGGGCTGCGTGTCGGTCTTCCGGGTGCGCTCGGCCCGCGGCAAGTCGATTTCGACGTCGCCGAAGCTTCGGGTCAGGACCTCGCGCAGCAGCGCCTCGCGCTCGGCGGCGCTGCAATCGAGCCGCGTTTCGTGCGCGAACTCGAGGCCCAGCCGGTCGCCGCGGATCCACCGGACCACGCATTCGACCCGCCCGTTCTCGCCGAGCTGGAGCTCGATCGCGTCCCACAGCTTCACGTTCAGCTCGCCGGCGATCATCGCTCCGCCGCCCGAGACGTTGATCAGCTCAACCTCGTGCTTGCGCCTGCCGATGCGGACGGCGGCGGTCTCGCCGGTCAAGCGATGGCGATCGCCGCCGCGCTCGTTGCGCGAGCGCTTCTCCTGGCGCGGGACGGCGACGCCCGTCAGGCCCTCGGCCGAACGGTCGATCCTGCCCTTCTTGGTGCGCGCGACAAGATCGTCATGCCGCCCGGCTCTGCCGGACAGCACGGCCGATCGAAAGCTGTTGGCTTTGGGCTCGGTCGTCATTGGACCGGCTTATGAACCAACAAGGTTTCCGAATCGTGAGCGAAACGAGAATTTAGCGAGAGAGGAGCCGGGGGAGGGGGCTGGGAGGTGGGAATGACCCCTCCGCCGGCGTTCGCATGCCTTGAGCGCGAGCCCGAGGGCCCGCTGGCGTCACGACGAATAATACATATCGAATTCGACGGGGCTAGGGGTCGTTTCCCAGCGCATCACTTCTTCCCACTTCAATTCGATATAGGCGTCGATCTGGTCGTCGCTGAACACGTCGCCGCGCGTCAGGAAGGCGCGGTCCTGCTGCAGGTTGACCAGCGCTTCGCGGAGCGAGCCGCACACCGTCGGGACATTGACCAGCTCCTGCGGCGGCAGGTCGTACAGGTTCTTGTCCATCGGGTCGCCCGGATGAATGCGGTTCTGGATGCCGTCGAGGCCAGCCATCATGATCGCCGAATAAGCGAGATAAGGGTTGGCCATCGCGTCCGGGAAGCGGAACTCGACCCGCTTCGCCTTCTCGCCCGCGCCGTATGGAATGCGGCACGAAGCGGACCGATTGCGGCTCGAATAGGCGAGCAGCACTGGCGCTTCGAAGCCCGGGACCAGCCGCTTGTAGCTGTTGGTCGTCGGGTTGGTGAAGGCATTGAGCGCCCGGGCGTGCTTGATGACGCCGCCGATGAAGTAGAGCGCGGTTTCGGAAAGGCCCGCATAGCCGTTGCCGGCGAACAGCGGCTTGCCGCTTTTCCAGATCGACATGTGGGTGTGCATGCCGCTGCCGTTATCCTTGGCGATCGGCTTGGGCATGAAGGTCGCGGTCTTGCCGTAGGCGTGCGCGACCATGTGCACGACGTACTTGTAGATCTGCATCCGGTCGGCGGTCTCGACCAGCCCGCCGTAGGTCAGGCCGAGCTCGTGCTGCGACGCCGCGACCTCGTGATGGTGCTTGTCCATCGGCAGGCCCATCTCGAGCATCGTCGAGACCATCTCGCCGCGGATGTCCATCGCGCTGTCGACCGGCGCGACGGGGAAATATCCACCCTTGGCGCGGGGGCGGTGACCGAGGTTGCCTCCGTCATATTCGCGCATGGTGTTGGTCGGCAGCTCGATGTCGTCGATCTTGAAGCCCGACGCGTTGTAGCTGTCCTCGAAGCGAACGTCGTCGAACATGAAAAACTCGGCCTCGGGGCCGACGAAAACGGTGTCGCCGACGCCGCTCGCCTTCAAATAGGCTTCGGCGCGGGTCGCGGTCGAGCGCGGGTCGCGCCCGTAAAGCTCGCCGGTCGTCGGCTCGACGACGTTGCAGAACAGGATCATCATCGGCGTCGCGCTGAACGGGTCGAGGTAGGAGCGCGCGAGGTCGGGCTTCAGGATCATGTCGCTCTCGTTGATCGCCTTCCAGCCGGCGATCGAACTTCCGTCGAACATGAAGCCGTCGGTCAGCTGATCCTCGTCGACGACGCCCGAGGCCATGGTCAAATGCTGCCACTTGCCCTTGGGATCGGTGAAGCGAAGGTCGACCCATTCGATCTCGCCGTCATGGATCTGAGACAGGATGTCGCCCGCAGGATTGGTCGTGGCCCGCTTGGTCTTCGCCTCGTCTCTCGTTTTCTCAATGACTTCGCTCATCTCGCCGATCCTTGTCTTGCTGGTGCTGTCGCGATTCGCCGCGAGGGCGGCCTCGGCCCAAGGATTCCAGTTGGGAAGCCAAGAGTCAGGAGCGCAGCGAATATTTCACAGCCGCCGCGAATGAGTTAGGCAGTAGGCCTGGGTCTCGCTGGGGGAGGTGGGGATGCTGATTGCGCTGCTCGTTCCGATTGGGCTCGCCACGGCGGCGTTCGCGATCATTCTGTTCCGTGCTGCCGTTCGCCACCACGCCACGCCGAGCCTCGAAGCGCTGATCCTTGGCACGATCACCAATTTTTTCGACACCTTGGGAATCGGCTCGTTCGCGCCGACCACCGCCTGGCTCAAGTTCCGCAAGCTCGTCCCCGACCGGTTGATCCCGCAGACCATGCTCGTCGGCCACGGCCTGCCGACGCTGGCCGAAGCGATCATCTTCCTGCTCCTCCTCGGAGTCGCGGTCGACCCGATCCTGCTCGTCGGCTGCATGATCGCGATCCTCATGGGCGGACTGCTCGGCGCGCCCCTCGTCACGCGCAGCCGCGTCTGGGTCATCCAGTTCATCGTCGGCATTGCATTGATCGTGGCCGCGGCCGCGTACGCGGCGACCAATCTGCACCTGATGCCGGGTGGGGGAACCGCCTCGAGCCTGCCGCTGACGCTGACCGTCATCGCCATCGTTGCCAACTTCATTTTCGGCGTCCTGCTCAACTACGGCGTCGGGAATTACGCGCCGACGCTCGTCATGCTCAGCCTGATGGGGATGGACCCGCGGCTGGCATTCCCGATCATGGCCGGCGGAGCCTCGCTGGTCGTCGCCGGGGCGGGCGCGCGCCATATCGCCATCGGCCAGATCGACTTCCGGATCGTGATCGCCATGGCCATCGGCGGGGTGCCTGCGGTCCTGGTCGCGGCGTTCATCGTCAAGAGCATGCCGATCGAAACGCTGCGCTGGCTGGTGATCGTCGTCGTGCTCTATGCCGCGGCCGTGATGCTCCGCGCATCGCTCCTCGGGCGCAAGGAAGAGTCCGACGCGCTGACCGCCGCGCCCGTCGCCGGCGCGGGCTGAACGAAATCGTCCCACTCCGGGACAGTGCCAACAATGCTCTTTCCCCTTGAAGTACCTCGTGAAATGCAAGGTTACCGGCCCGCTAACCCCTTGCGAGTCGGCGACGGTTGAGGGGACACCGACCAAGTACCCTGAGTAGGAAGGCTCGCTCCCGGCACGTAGGAGCGAGCCTTTTCCTTTTCGCGCCATTCCAACCGCTCTTCGCTCTTCACTTTCGGCGACTCGTTTCGCTTGCGAATTGTTGCTAGGCGGCTTTACGGGGCAGAGCGGGGAACAATGGAGCCTTCGATCATCGAGCGTGCGTTCGAGCTTGCGCGGACCGGCCAATGCGGGTCGATCGACGACATCCGCAAGCGTCTGAAGGCGGAGCAATATTCGCAGGTCGACGCGCACCTTTCCGGGATCAGCGTGCGTCGCCAACTTCTGGAGCTGTGCCGCGAGGCGAGGGGCGAACAGAGCGGCTGACCGGGCGATGCCGCCGGCGCGAATAGCGCCCCTTGGCACTCGCCAATCGCGCGGCTATCAGGCCCGCCAACCGCACCGGAGCGCATCCTTTGCGGGCCAAGCTGACATGCCCTCCGGCACGTCCAGCCAATCGCGTCATAAAGGGGAACGATGGCCACTAAGGGCACCGCAGTATCGGGTGACGACGGCGTCCGCCGCCGCGATTTCCTCTACATCGCGCCGGTCGCTTTCGCCGGCGTCGGCACGGTCGCGGCGCTGGCGCCGCTGATCGTCCAGATGTCGCCGTCGGCAGACGTCCTCGCGCTGGCTTCGACCGAGGTCGACATCTCCAAGATCCCGCCCGGCCAGGGCATCAAGGTCAGCTGGCGCAAGCAGCCGGTGTTCGTCCGCAACCTGACGCCCAAGGAAATCGCCGAGGCGAACGCGGTGTCGCTGTCCAGCTTGCGCGATCCGCAGTCGCTCACCGACCGCACCAAGCCAGGCAAGCAGAACTGGCTGATCACGCTGGGCGTCTGCACGCACCTCGGCTGCGTTCCGCTGGGCATCGGCGAGGGCGAGAACCGCGGGCCTTACGGCGGCTATTTCTGCCCGTGCCACGGCTCGATGTACGACACGGCCGCGCGCATCCGACAGGGTCCGGCGCCAAAGAACCTCGAAGTCCCGGACTATGAATTCACGTCGCCGACGGTCGTCACGATCGGCGCGAAGGGGAAGTGATTTAGATGAGCTTTTCCTGGGCCAAGCCTTACGAACCGAAGCATCCGGCAATGCGCTGGATCGACGAGCGGTTGCCGCTGCCGCGCGTTGTCTATGGCGCGATCGGCGGCGGTTATCCGGTGCCGCGCAACCTCAATTACTGGTGGAATTTCGGGGTCCTCGCCGGGATCTTCCTGACGATCCAGATCGTCACCGGCATCGTTCTCGCGATGCACTACACGGCCTCGGTCGACGGCGCGTTCAACTCGGTCAACCAGCTGATCATGCGTGACGTCAACGCCGGCTGGCTGCTGCGCTACGCGCACATGAACGGCGCGAGCTTCTTCTTCCTCGTCACCTACATCCATATCTTCCGCGGGCTCTATTACGGGTCCTACAAGGCGCCGCGCGAACTCGTGTGGATGCTCGGCCTCGTCATCTACCTCCTGATGATGGCGACGGGTTTCATGGGCTACGTCCTCCCGTGGGGCCAGATGAGCTACTGGGGCGCGCAGGTCATCACGGGCTTCTTCTCGGCCTTCCCGCTGGTCGGCGAGCCGATCCGCGTCTGGCTGCTCGGCGGCTATGCGCCCGACCAGGCTGCGCTGACCCGCTTCTTCTCGCTCCATTACCTGCTGCCGTTCGTCATCGCCGGGGTCGTGATCCTGCACATCTGGGCGCTGCACATTCCGGGTTCGAGCAACCCGACCGGCGTCGACGTCAAGGACGAGAAGGACACTTTGCCCTTCCACCCCTTCTATACGGCGAAGGACGGCTGGTTCGCGGCCGCCGTGCTGCTGTTCTACGCGGTTGTGACTTATTATGCGCCGAACTATCTCGGGCACCCGGACAATTACATCCCGGCGAACCCGCTGGCGACGCCCGCGCACATCGTGCCCGAATGGTATTTCTGGCCGTTCTACGCGATCCTGCGCTCGTTCACGGTCGACTTCATCCTGCCCGCCAAGCTGTGGGGCGTGCTGGCGATGTTCTTCTCGATCCTTCTCCTTTTCTTCCTGCCGTGGATCGACAAGTCGCCCGTCCGCTCGGGCAGCTATCGCCCGGTGTTCAAGCGCTTCTTCTGGCTGCTGGTCATCGATGTGCTGATCCTCGGCTACATTGGCGGGGCGCCGATCAACGAGACGCGCGTTGCCATCGGCCAGATCGCCGCGGCTTATTATTTCCTGCACTTCCTGGTGATCCTGCCGCTGGTCTCGGCGTTCGAAACGCCGCTGCCGCTGCCCAATTCGATCACCGACAGCGTGCTCCACGGCGAAGCCGCCGAAGCGGCGCCGGCGGGGCAGAAGCGGCCGCGGCGCGGCTCAGTGGCGACGGCCGGCTAAGGGGGCGGACAAGCAGATGCGTTTCATTCTCGGCTTCATCGGCGCCGTCTTCGCGCTCATCCTGCTGATCTCGCTGTTCAGCAACCTCGCGACCTATTT
>DATEIK010000042.1:0-4388 GCA_035279065.1 Sphingomicrobium sp.
GACATCGGCTGGATCACCGGCCACACCTATGTCGTCTACGGACCGCTGATGATGCGCGCCAGGAGCATCATGTTCGACGGCGTCCCCAATTACCCGGACTTCGGCCGCTTCTGGGAGACCATCGACCGGCTGGGCGTCACCATCTTCTACACCGCGCCGACCGCGATCCGCGCGCTCGAGCGCGAGGGCGACGACTGGGTCACGCGTCATTCGCGCCGGTCGCTGCGCCTGCTCGGAACGGTCGGCGAGCCGATCAACCCGCACGCGTGGGAATGGTACTGGCGCGTCGTCGGCGACGGCCGCTGCCCGGTCGTCGACACCTGGTGGCAGACCGAGACCGGCGCGGCGCTGATTTCTCCGGTGCCCGGCGCGACCCCGATGAAACCGGGAAGCGCGACGAAGCCACTACCGGGCGTGCACGTCGAACTGGTCGATAGCGAGGGCAAGGTGCTCGAGGGCGCCGTCAGCGGCAACCTCTGCCTCACAGCATCCTGGCCGGGCCAGATGCGCACCGTGTGGGGCGACCACAAGCGCTTCTTCGAAACCTATTTCACGACCTATCGCGGGAGATATTTCACCGGCGACGGCTGCCGCCGGGACGAGGACGGCTATTACTGGATCACCGGACGGGTCGATGACGTCATCAACGTCTCCGGCCACCGCGTCGGGTCGGCCGAGGTCGAAAGCTCGCTGGTCAGCCACGCCAAGGTCGCCGAGGCGGCGGTCGTCGGCTACCCGCACGACATCAAGGGCCAGGCGATCTACGCCTTCGTCACCCTCAACGCCGGCGAGGACGGCGGCGACGAGCTTCGCAACGAGCTGAAGCTCGAGGTCCGCCACGACATCGGCGCACTCGCCGCGCCCGAGAAGATCCAATTCACGCCCGCGCTGCCCAAGACCCGGTCGGGCAAGATCATGCGCCGTATCCTGCGCAAGATCGCCGAGGGCGAGACGTCGAGCCTGGGCGACACCTCGACCCTCGCCGATCCCGGCGTCGTCGACGCGCTGCTCGCCGGCCGGCAGTGAGCCTGACCCTCGCGCTGCTGACGCTTGCCGCGAGCGCCGCGGCCGACAAGCCCAGGCTCGACATGACCGCCTTTTTCACCGGCCGCACCCACAGCGAAAGCATTCTCAAGGCCGCGCTGCACAAGCCCGTGCGGCTCATCATCGACAGCGTCGGCGGCAAGGGCGACAAGGGCGATTTCGTGCTGATCGACACGGTGCACGAAGGCGACAAGCCGGTGCGCACCCGCAAGTGGATCATGCGCCCCGCGGGTCCCAACCGCATGACCGGCACGCTGACCGATGCGACCGGGCCCGTCGAGCTGGTCGTCAGCGGCGATTCCGCGACGATCCGTTACGTGATGCAAGGCGGGCTCAAGATCGAGCAGCGCCTCGAGCTTCAGCCAGACGGCAAGACGCTCTCCAACCATGTCGTCGCGAAGAAGTTCGGGCTGAAGTTCGCGCGCGTGGATGGCACGGTGCGCAAGCTGGACTAACCCGCCCGCTCGACGAACAGCCGCTCGAACTGGCCGAGCTCGGCCGCAGGAATGTCCGACACCGCCGCATAGCGCAGGCCGTTGCGGGTCCACTCGCGCACCGCGAAGCCATCCTTCGTGAATGTGCGTTCGGAGCCGCTGTCCGCCGGCCAGACGAACAGGTTCACGGTGTGCAGCCGGCGGTGATAGACGATCGCCGCGACCGTCTTCCCGTCGATCGAATCCAGCCGTCCTCCCGCGAGCGGGAATCCTTTGTCGGCGAGCTCCGGCACCGGCGGCGCGAAGTCGATCTTTCCGTTGAACCACGGCTTGACGATATGCTGGTTGGTCGTCTGGACGTCGGTCAAGTGCCCCGGCTGCAGCGAACGGACGTGGCTCGACACCAGCTGCTGATCGACGATCGACTGGCTGGACGGAGGAAGCAGCGTGACCATCGCCAGCGACGCCGCGACCGCGCCGGCGAGGCCGGGCGCGAGCCAGCCGGGCAGCCGGTTCTCGTTTGCCGCCGTTGAACCGAGCTCGGGCAGCGCCGCGATCCGCGCCGTCAGCGATTGCGGCGCCCGATGCCGCACGTCATCGCCGGCGAGGAGGTTGTGCACAGCCTGGAGCCGCTCGAGCTCTTCGCGGCAACCGTCGCACCGTGCGGCGTGCGCCTCGACCATGGCGACGTTCGCCGCGTCGAGCTCGCCGTCGACGAGCGCTCCCAGCAACAGCTCCTGGTCAATGCAGGCAGGCATTATTTGACGCTCCTCGATTGATCCGACTCGGTGCTGGCCACAGGCAGCAATTCCTTCGCCAGCAGCCCGCGGCCCCGCGACAGGCGCGACATGACGGTTCCGACCGGGACGCCGGTCACCTCCGCGATCTCCGCGTAGGACAGGTCCTCGAGGTCGCGCAGCACGACCGCTTCGCGGAACGGCTCGGGAATCGCTTCGATCGCGGCACGGACGCGCTCGATGTCGGATTGCCGCGCGGCCGATTCCTCCGGGTTCGGCGCGTTGTCCGGCCGCTCGTCCACGGCATCATCGGCAACCACGAGCGACAAGCCGCCGCCGCTCCGCGCCTGGGCGGTGCGGCAGCAATTGCGGACGATCGCGAACAGCCATGCCCTCGGCGATGCACCGCGGAACTGGCCGAAGGCGCGGAACGCGCGAAGCACCGCGTCCTGGACGACATCCTCGCTCAGCACCGGGTCGCGCGTCAGGTACCGGGCGAGGTCATAGGCGCCGTCGAGATGGGGCAGGATCAGCCGCCGGAAGTCCTGTGGCTCGTTCAGTGGCGCATGCCTGTTCACGGGTTTGCCAACTGCCCCTACGCTTTGACGATGATCGTGCCCGTCATGTGCGGGTGCAGGGAGCAGAAATAGCCGAATTGCCCGGCCTTGGCGAAAGTGAAGGAAAAGCGGTCGCCGGTGTCGAGGACCTTCGATTTGAACGCGCCGTCCTTCGCAACGACGGTGTGCGGGATGTCGTCGCCGTTGGTCCAGATGACAGTGGTTCCGGGCTTCACGGTCAAGACCGGTGCCTTGAACGTGAAATTGTCGATGCTGACGGCCGCTGTGGCCGGCGCGGTCGCGGCCCTGGTCATCGCCGAAACGCCCGACAGCATCAGCGCGCCGGCGACCAGCGAAGCCGCCTGGAATGTCACCATCTTGAATCCGCGGGTCATGGAATGATCCTTCATTGCGAGAGAGTGGAATCGATGAGCGCGATCCGTTCGTGGCCCCGCACGAACATCGCGTCGGTGATGCCGAGCATCGCGTGGAGCTGTTCGGGCGGGACCTTCAGCGGCCCCGGCGACGGCGCAGTGCCCGGTGCCGGCTGTGGGAAAGCGGTCGACCGCGCCGTGTGAAAGGCGATCCGCCCCTCGACCTTCTGCGTGATCTGGTGGATGTGGCCGTTGAGCACGGTCACCGAGCCGAACCGGGCGAGCAGCCTCAGCGCCTGCGCGGCATCGTCGGTGCCCCAGCCCCAATCGGCATAGACAGTCCACAGCGGGATGTGCGCGAACACCACGATCGGTGTCGAAGACGCGCGCCCGCTCAGGTCATTCTCAAGCCAGCGGAGTTGCTCGGCGCCGAGATTGCCCATCCCGCCCGGCTTCAGGTCGGCAACGTTGACCAGCGCGATGAAATGAACGCCGCGATGGTCGAAACTGTACCAGCCCGCGCCCTTGGTCCCTTTCCCGAAGCGGTCGAGGAAAGCCTTGCCGCCGTCGGGATCGAGCATGTCGTGCTCGCCTGGGATGAAAAACACGGGCAGGCCGGCGGCCTTGAGCATCTGCTCCGCGTCATCGAATTCCTCGTCGCGCGACAGCTGCGACACGTCGCCGGTGTGGATGATGAAGTCCGGCTGCACCGGCAGGGCCTTCACCTTCGCGATCGCCTCGCGGAAAGTCGCGCGGGCGTCTGCGTTCGGCGGCTTGTTGAAGCCGATGTGGCTGTCGCTCAGCTGGACGAAAGTGAATGGCGTTGCCGGCGTTCGCCGCAGCGGCGCGGCGATCGCGCTGTCGAGCCCGATCGAGCTGGCGATCCCGCCGTCGAGCGCGAACAGTGCGCCCGTTCCCGCCCAGGCCATGCATTTGAGGAAGCCGCGCCGGTCATTGTCCATTTCGTCGAGCATCTTTTGTCCTTTTGTGGAGGCACGCGATGCATGACCTGCGATGCCGCGACTTTATTCCCGGCAGCAGCAAAGAAATTCCCCCGCGCTTGCGCAGCGTCGCTTCGGCGCTATCCCTCGACCCGGAGGGGATTTGCGCATGGCGACAGTTGCGGACCGGCACCACCAAAAGCCCTGGTCGATGGCGCGGGTGATCATTGCCTCGTCCGCGGGCACCGCCTTCGAATGGTACGACTTTTTCATCTTCGGCAGCCTCGCGCCGGTCATCTCC
>DATEIK010000043.1:0-11975 GCA_035279065.1 Sphingomicrobium sp.
GCCGTCGCGCTTGGCGAGATCTATCATGTTCAGCGCCACAATCGTGGGCAATCCCAGCTCGATCAGCTGGAGGGCGAACCGGAGATGGTTGTCGAGGTTCGACGCGTCGACGACGATGATCAAGGCGTCCGGCGTGCGTTCGCCCTTCTGCTCTCCAAGCAGGACGTCGCGAGTGACGGCTTCGTCCGGACTTGCAGGATCCAGGCTGTAGGCGCCGGGAAGATCGACCAGCTCGACCGGCCGCCCATCCGCCAGCATCAGCCGACCCGAATGGCGCTCGACGGTCACGCCGGGATAATTGCCGACTTTCTGACGTGCGCCGGTCAGCGCATTGAACAGGGCGCTCTTGCCGGCATTGGGGCTGCCGGCGACGGCGACGAGCGGGAGGGGATTCACCTTGCCGGCGAAAGCTGGGCCAGCGGAACGACGCGGACCGCGCCGGCGTGGCGGCGCCGAATCGCGACGGTCATGCGGCCGACGCGGATCGCCATCGGGTCGCGCCCGAAGGGGCCGCGGTGCAGCGCCTCGACCGAAACTCCCTCATCGAAGCCGAAATGCCTGAGCCGGTTGGCTTCGGCGGGTTCGAGCGTATCCCAGTCGATGCCGGCGACGCGGGCCTTCGCGCCCAGCTCGAGCTCATCGAGCGGGATGGCGAAGCCTTGTGGAGGAACCGCTGCCGTCATTGCGATTGATTATCATTAACGGCAGCGGACTTCCAGTAGGACGTTATTCCTGGGTCAAGGCCTTGCAGAGTTGCGGGATATTGATGCCCTGGCTGTTGTAAAAGCCGATCGAGTTGCCGCGAGTGACTTCGCCGGTAACCGGGTTGGTCACGAACGGGCCGGGCGACTGGCTCGGCAGGACGTTGCCGGCCTGGGTTCCTGGCGCCTGCTCGGCGGGGCCGCCGAGGCTGCCGTCGGCCATGTTCGGCTCGTTGCCGTAGAAGCCGTCGGAAACGCAGTCGCCAACAGTCGCGCCGCTTTGCGCATTGCCGGCCGCGAAAGCCGGCGGTGCGGCCATCGACAAGGCCGCAAGGGACACAAACAAGAGCTTCGAGTTCATTAAGCTACTCCTCGATCTTACCCACTCTGCGGGCTGGAGTAGCGCCTTGATTCGCAATGGCAATCGGGGCGGGCCGAGCGGAACGCTCAGCGCGGCGGATAGCGCAGCCGGCCGAGGAAGCGCGTCGGGCTGAGGCGCCGCTCGCCCGAGCCCCGCCATTCCGCCTTCCACTTCTCGAACTTCATCACGTCATCGATGCGCCGGCCGAGGAAGGCGGCGGTGTCGCTCCACCCCTCGCTCCGATCGTCGAGCCAAACGAGCAGGGTCGAGGCATAGACCGCGCCGAGCGTCATGCGCTTGGTATAATGGTTGAAGTCGGTGCTGGTGTCGCCCGCCAGCCGCCACATCAGGTCCGACGTTCGCCATGAAATGCGAAAGCCCAACGGGAGGTTCTGCGGCATCGCGAGGATCGCGAGGGCGCGTCGAACCGCCTCGCGGGCGTCTCCCATGATCTCGAGCCTGCGCCAGACCAACGCGCGGATACGCTCGCGGATCTTCATCCCGGCGAGATCGTCGGGCGTAAAGCTCGCTTCAAGCGCGCGGTCGACCTCCTGGATGTAGCAGTCGATCATCGCCGCCTGGCCCTTGGGGAAGGCAAGCCGCGCCTGGACCGGGTCGACGCCAAGCTGCCCAGCGGCGCTGTCGACCGCATTTCGGCTCCAGCCGTCGAACACGGCATTCTCGCCGACGCTCAGCGCGAGCCGGCGGCGCAGTTGCTCGAGCGGACTCGGGGTTTCCATCGCGCGACTCAACTGGGCTGGTCGTCGGCGACTGGCAAGCCCCGCTCGGGCAGCCGGACGAGCACCAGCGCTGCGGCGATGGCGATCGCGCCGATGAAATCGGTCGGCGACAGGCGCTCGCCATATGCGAACCAGCCGACTGCGGCGCTGACCGCCGGCTGGGTGAGCAGCGCGAGGCCGACGACCAGCGGCGGCAGCGTGCCGATCGAATAGACCAGCAGCCCCTGACCGACGACCTGGCTCGACAGCGCGAAGATGATCAGCGGCGTCCAGTTGTTCGGCCAGATCTGCTCGCCGAGCCCGGCGCTGATCGCGAGCAGCATGGGCACGCTGAACAAAGTCGCGAGGAGCAGCAGCGGGAGCGCCGGGACTTCACTTCGCGCACGCTCGACGAAGATCAGATAGCCCCCGTAGAGCAGGCCCGCGACCAGGGTGAGCAGGTCGCCGGCGAAGTTCTTGGGTGAAAGCTCGTAGCTGCCGCTCATCAGCAAGGCCGCGCCGGCCAGCGCGAGGGCCAATGCACCGCCCTGCTTCAGCGAGGGCATGCGGTGCACGAGCCACAGCCCATAGATCGCGAAGACGAAGCTGCCCGTGTTCCCGAACAGCGTCGAATTGCCGAGCTTGGTCATCCGGATGCCCGCGTTCCACGCGGCAAGGTCCAGCACATAGAACACCGCGGCAATGAGGATCGCGATGGTCAGCGGCCGCCGCGGCCAGTGCGGGCGCTGTCCCGAGGCCTGCGCCAGCAGCCACAGGAACGGCAGGGCGATGGTCACGCGCCAGAAGCCGGTCGCGACCGGACCGACGTCGGCGAGCCGGACCAGCCACGGACCGAAGGCCAGCGTGCAATTGCCGAGCAGCAGCGCCGCGAAGGCAAAACGGTGGGGCTGCGCGGCGCGATTCATGCGCCCGCTTAGTGCGGCGGGGCGAGTGCCGACAGCGGAAAGGTCGCGCGGAGGGATAATCCAGCCTTATGGACCGTATTGCTCGCGCAATTCGTAAAGCGCGAGCGCGGCGCGCGCGGCGTGCCCCCCCTTGTCGCCCTGGGCAGGGTCGGCGCGGGCGATCGCCTGCGCCTCGTTCTCGACCGTCAAGATACCGTTGCCGATGGCGAAGCCCTGGAGCGTCAGGTCCATCAGCGCCCGCGCGCTTTCGTCGGACACCAGCTCGAAATGATAGGTCTCGCCGCGGATCACCGCGCCGAGCGCCACAAAGGCGCAGAACCGGCCGCTGCGCGCGGCAAGCGCGATCGCGCCCGGAAGCTCGAGCGCGCCGGGAACGGTCAGCGTTTCATGTCTGTGGCCGGCGCCTTCGACCGCGGCGCGCGCACCGGCGAGCAGCATGTCGTTCAAGTGGGGGTAGAAACGCGCTTCGACGAGAAGGATCGTGGACATCATTCAACCTTGATGGGGCGCTCTTCGACGATCGCGAGGCCGTAGCCGGCCAGCGCGACGGGCGAGTGGTGCGTGTTGGTCAACAGGATCATGTCGTGAATGCCGAGCGCGGCGAGGATCTGCGCGCCGGTGCCATAGCCCCGCACCGCGTCGCCGGCCTCGACCGGCTTGCCGGCACGAAGGTCGATCGAGCGCGACAGCGAGCCTGGCGCCGCGGCGTGCAGCGCGACCAGCACGCCCGCGCCTTCGGCCTCGATCAGACGCATTGCACCCTGGAGCAGTCCCGAGCGGTCAGCGGCCTCACCCAACACATCGGCGAAAAGGTCGAGGCTGTGCATGCGGACCAACACCGGCTGGTCCGTGTCGAGCGCGCCGTGGACCAGCGCCAATTGCTCCTCTCCGGTCGCCTTGTCGCGAAACACCTGCGCCTGCCACATCGCGCCGCTCAACGCGGTGAACGGGCTGGCCGCGACGCGTTCGACCAGGTGATCCTTTTTCAGGCGGTAGGCGATGAGGTCGCGGATCGTACCGATCTTGAGGCCGTGCGCACGCGCGAAATCCATCAAATCGTCGAGCCGGGCCATCGACCCATCGTCGCGCATGATCTCGCAGATCACCCCGCTTGCGTTGAGACCCGCCAGGCGGGCGACGTCGACCGCCGCCTCCGTATGGCCGGCGCGGACCAGTACGCCCCCGGGCCGTGCGACGAGCGGGAAGACGTGACCCGGCGACACGAGCGCGTCGGCGTCATTGGCGGCATCGATCGCGACCGCCACGGTGCGTGCACGATCGGCGGCGCTGATCCCGGTCGAAATGCCTTCCCTGGCCTCGATCGACACGGTGAAGGCGGTCTCGTTGCGGCTGCGGTTGGTGCGCGCCATCGGCTCGAGGCCGAGCTGGTCGGCCCGCTCCTTCGTCAAAGCGAGGCAAATCAGGCCGCGCCCGTGCCGCGCCATGAAGTTGATCGCATCGGGCGTGGCCATCTGACCGGGGATGATGAGGTCGCCCTCATTTTCGCGCGATTCGTCGTCGACGAGGATGAACATGCGCCCGTTGCGCGCCTCGTCGATGATCGTCTCGGTGCCGACCAGGACCTCGGTCGTGCCCTTCTGAATCAGCTTTTCGAGGCGGGTCAGCGTGTCGGCGGTCGGATTCCACTCGTCCGAGCCCAGTTTGCGCAGCGAATTGGGGTGAAGCCCGGCGGCGCGGGCGAGACCGGCGCGGCTGACTTCGCCGGTGGCGATGATCGCCTCGAGCCGTTCGATGAGGGTCGTGCTCATGCTCGCGCAATATCACATTGCGATGTGATAAAAAGAAGGAACATACGCGTTCCTATTGTGCGCGAGCCGCCGTCATTCGATCGATATAGCGCGCGAGCACGTCTACCTCGACATTGAGCTGTCGTCCGGCGGCAATCTGACCGAAGGTCGTCTCTTGCGCCGTGTGGGGGATCACATTGATCGAGAAACGCATCGACTCGCCGCCGTCTTCGACAGTGTTGACGGTCAGCGACACGCCATCGAGCGCGATCGAGCCCTTGGGTGCAATCATCGGGGAGAGATTCAGCGGCACTTCAACCTCGATTCGCACCGAATCGCCCTCTGCCGCGGCCTGCACCACGGTGCCGACGGCATCGACGTGGCCGGTGACGATATGCCCGCCGAGCTCGTCGCCCAACCGCAGCGAGCGCTCGAGGTTGAGCCTCGCCCCTTCGCGCCAGAGGCCGGCGGCGGTGCGCGAGACCGTCTCGGCCGACAGATCGACCGCGAACCAGGAGTCGTCTCCCTCTGGGCTTTTGTCGACCACGGTCAGGCACACGCCCGAGCAAGCGATCGAGGCGCCGAGGTCGATGGTGGCGGTGTCGTAACCGGTCGCGATGAGCAGGCGAAGGTCGCCGCGCTGCTCGGCCTTGCGGACGGTGCCGATGTCGGTGACGATCCCGGTGAACATGATGGTCCTTCGATACGGGCCTTCGACTTCGCTCAGTCCCTACTCAGGATGAGCGGATTAGGGCAATGACTACCGCTCATCCTGAGTAGCCGCGGAGCGGCGCATCGAAGGGACCCGCTCGTAAATCTCGAGGCGGTCGACGCCGAGGCGCTGCTCGTCGACGAGGCGCCAGCGGCCGTGGGCATCGCCGATCGCATCGAGGCCGACATAGCCGAAGCTCGACTTGCCTTCGCCAACGATGATCGGCGCGCGGTAAATGAGGATCCGGTCGACCAGGTCTTCGCTGAGAAACGCGGTGGCGGTGGCCGATCCGCCCTCGACGAGCAGGTCGTTGACGTCATGAAGCCGATAGACATCCCGCGGATTTCTCAGGATTTCCCAGCCCTCGACCGCCTCGCCGCGCGTGAGGAGGGCGCGGCGCGGGGACGCGCTTTCGAGTCCGGGCAGGCGGACGTCGAGCCGGGGCTGATCGGCCTGGTACGTGCCGCGCCCGACGAGGATCATGTCGCTGCGCGCGCGCTCGAGGTGGACGTGGCGGCGCGCGTCCTCGCCGGTGATCCATTTCGATTCGCCCGAGGGCAGCGCGATCTTGCCGTCGATCGACAAGGCGAGCTTGAGCGTGATCCGCGGACGGCCCAACTCCAGGCGAGTCAGCCAGCCGGCGAGCGAGCGTCTGGCCGCGTGGCGTTCCACGCCAAGCGAGACTTCAATCCCCGCCGCGCGCAGCCGGCGAATGCCCTTGCCCGAAGTGCGCTTGTCCGGGTCCTTGAGGGCGATGACAACCCGCGCCGGCTTCGCCGCGAGGAGGAGGTCAGTGCAGGCGGGACCGCGCTCACTCGCATGCGCGCACGACTCGAGGGTCACGTAGACCGTCGCGCCCTTGGCCCGCTTGCCCGCCTGCTCCAGCGCAATCGCCTCGGCATGCGGGCGGCCGCCGGAAGCCGTGGCGCCCTTGCCAATAGCCCTGCCGCCGGACGAGACGATCACGCAGCCGACATTCGGGTTGGGCGCCGAGCGGCCGCGCGCGCTTTCGCCGAGGGCGATGGCGCGGCGCATCCACTCGCGGGCGTCAGTCAATATGGAGCTGCTTCTCGAGCTTCTGGAACTGCCGCTGCTTCTCCTTTTGCGCGGCCTCCTTCTTCGCCTGGTCCTTCTTCTGGTCGGCGATGATGTCGGCGTCGGTGCGGTTCGCGGGATAAAGCTCGACCTCGACGACCTGTGGCGGCGGCGCGGTGCCGATGTTCGCGTCGACCAGGAACTCGATGACGATGATGGCGGTGACGAGCAGCGCCAGTGCGCCGCCGATCCACTGTTCGCGGCTGCGCTGCCGCATGAAGGCGGCGAGGTCCTTGAGCGCATCGCGCGGGCTCGACGGCTGGGGGAACCAGGGCATGGCCGCAAGATAAGGCTCGCGGCCAAGCTTCGCCAGCCGTCAGCCGTCGAGCTGGAACTTGAGCGTAATGACGATGGTCGAGGCGACCGCGCGGCCGCCTTCGCTCGCCGGCTTGTAGCGCCAGTGGGCGAGCATGTAGCGGCGCGCCGCCGCGACGAAGACCGGGTCGGCGCGGCCCACGGGCTCGACGGCGACGACTCGTCCGCGCTCGTCGATCGACAGGCTGAGCCTCAGGCTCGCCTCCTCTTCGGCGAGCAGCTTCGATGGTGGGTAGGGCGGCCTCAGCTCGGATTGCGGCGTGAGCAATTGCGCGCCGATCCGCACGGGCGCCGGAGTCGGCACCGGCACCGGGGACGGCCCGACCGAAGGACCGACGATCGGACCAGGGTTGGGCACGGGCGGGGTCGGCGTGACCGCCGGGCCCGGCGTGGGCGGCAGCGGCACATCCGGATCGAGCGCAGTCGGACCGGGCTGAGGCTTCGGCGTCCGCTGGACCGGCGGATTGGGTGGCGGCGGCTCGACCGGATCGATCCAGGTCACGACCGTGCGGGTCCCTTTAAACGGTGTTGGAAGATCCATCCGAGCGCTCATCACGAGGGCGACCAGGGCGACATGGGCAGCGATGATCGCGAGCAGGGCGTTAGGGCTGGAGGAGCGCTCGGCGGTGCGCGGGGCGCTGGCGGCGTAGGCGAGCATCAAACCCTCCTTTACTCGAACTCGATTGACGCAATGTTACATCATTACATTTGTTCCACAAGAGGGATTTTTGTTGCGCGCACGATTGTGGTTCAGCGCCTGGCCGCTGCGGCGAGACGGTCGACGGCGCGGTCCTTGCCCATCCGCGACAAGAGGCCAGCCATCTCCGGCCCGCTGTCGCGGCCAGTGAGCGCGAGACGCAGCGGGTGGAACAGCTCGCGGCCCTTCTTGCCGGTCGCGGTTTTCACTGCGTCGGTCAGCGCCTTCCACGGCTCGCCAGCCCAGTCGATTTGTTCGGCCGCTATCGCCGCATCCTTCGCCACCAGCCGCTCGTCGTGGGCGAGCTCGGGCGGGTCGATCTCGCCATGGAGGACCGCGAACCAATCCGCAAAATCGGACAAATGGTGGAGGTTCGGGCGCAAAAGCAGCCAGTCCTCCTCGATCGCTTCCTTGGGAAGCCGGCCGGCGACCGCGGCAAAGTCGAGCTTGTGGAGCAGCCGCGCGTTGATCAGCTCGACTTCGCGCGAGTCGAAATGGGCCGGGGCCCGGCCGAAATGCGCGAAGTCGAAGTCGGCCGCGAGCTCTTCGAGGCTTGCGATCGGCTCGACCGGCTGCGACGTGCCGATCCGCGCCAGGACGGACAGCAGCGCCATCGGCTCGACACCCTCCTCGCGGAGATGCTCGGCGCCATAGGACCCCAGCCGCTTCGACAGCTTGCCCTCGGCGGCGACGAGCAACGCTTCGTGCGCAAAGGCGGGCGGCGTTGCTCCGAGCGCCTCGAACATCTGCGTCTGCGCCGCGCTGTTCGACACATGGTCCTCGCCGCGCACCACGTGAGTGACGCCGAGGTCGGCGTCGTCGATCACGCTCGGCAGCAGATAGAGCCAGCTGCCGTCCTCGCGGCGGACGACCGGATCGCTGAGCAGCTTCGGGTCGAATTTCTGCTCGCCGCGGATGAGGTCGGTGAAGACGATCGGCGCATCGTGATCGAGGCGGAAACGCCAGTGCGGCTTGCGGCCCTCGGGCGCCGGCGCGTCGGCCGGCTGGCGCTCGTACACCGGCGGCAGTCCGCGCCCGAGCAGCACCTTGCGGCGGAGGTCGAGCTCGTCGGGCGTTTCGTAACAGGCATAGACCCGACCCGATTCCTTGAGCTTCTCGAACTCACGCTCGTAAAGGTCGAAGCGCTCGGACTGCCGGACCGTGCGGTCGGGCATCAGGCCAAGCCAGCGGAGGTCGTCGCGGATCGCTTCGTCGAACTCGGGGGTCGATCTTTCGCGGTCGGTGTCGTCAATCCGGAGGAGAAACTCCCCGCCGTTCTTCCGCGCGAACAGGAAATTGTGCAGCGCCGTGCGGATGTTGCCGACGTGCAGCCGGCCGGTCGGGGAGGGAGCGAAGCGGGTAATGATGCTCATCGCGGGGTCTTCACCTGCGGACCCGTGTGGAAGAAATTGCTGATCGGGTAGCGCCGGTCGCGGCCGAAGTTGCGACTGCCGATCTTCACTCCGGGCGGTGCCTGGCGGCGCTTATACTCGGCTTTCAGTAGCTTCGATTCGATGTCGGCCACCAGCGCGACGTCTTCGCCCGTCGCGGTCGCAACCTCCTTCACGCTCATTTCCTTGTCGACCAGCCCTTCGAGGATCCGGTCGAGCACCGAATAAGGCGGCAGGCTGTCTTCGTCCTTTTGGCCGGGGCGCAATTCGGCGGTCGGCGGCTTGGTGATCACCCGCGCTGGCATCACCGGCCCGTCGGGACCGAGCGCGCCGCCGGGCTTGTTGGCATTGCGCCATCGCGACAGCGCGAAAACCGTCGTCTTGTAGGCGTCCTTGAGCACCGAATAGCCGCCGGCCATGTCGCCGTAGAGCGTGGCGTAACCGACGCTCATCTCGCTCTTGTTGCCGGTCGTCAGAAGCATCTGCCCGCCCGAGTTCGATAGCGTCATGAGCGCGACCATCCTCAGCCGCGCCTGGACATTCTCCGCGGCAAGTCCGCTCATGTCGGGCAGCATCTCGTCGACCGCGGCGACAGCGGGCGCGATCGTGACGACGTCATGGCGGCAACCGAGCAACCGCGCGCACTCACGCGCGTCCTCCAGGCTCTCGTCGCTGGTATATCTGGAAGGCAGCATCACGCCCGTGACCTTGTCGGGTCCGAGCGCATCGACGGCAATGGCTGCGGACAGTGCGCTGTCGATGCCGCCCGACAGTCCAAGGATCACGCCCGGGAAGCCGTTGCGCTGGACGTAGTCGCGCAGGCCGACCATCATCGCCTGGTAGACGTCCTCGGGGAAGGCATCGAGCGCGTGGCTTTCGCGCGTCGTGCAGCGCCAGCCCTCGGCCGTCCGCTCCCAATCGGTGATCAGCAGCGCCTCCTCCCAGTCGCACAGCTGGACCACGCGCTCGCCGTCGGGATGGAGGATGAAAGAGGAGCCGTCGAACACGATCTCGTCCTGCCCGCCGACGCGGTTGAGATAGGCGAGCGGCAGACTCGTCTGCAGCGCCCGATCGCGCGCGAGCCGGTAACGGATATCGTCCTTGTCGAGCTCGTAGGGGCTGCCGTTCGGGACCAGCAGGATCTCCGCGCCCGCCTCGGCCAAATGCGCGCAGACGACTTCCTCCCAGATGTCCTCGCAGATCGGCACGCCGAGCTTCACGCCCATGAACTCGATCGGCTCCGGCAGCGGCCCGGGGATGAACACGCGCTTCTCGTCGAAGGTGCCGTAATTGGGCAGTTCGTGCTTCAGCGTCCGGCCGATCACTTTGCCGTCCTGGGCGAGGACGAAGGCGTTATAGACGGCGCTCCCTTCCGCGATCAGCGTGCCGATCAGCAGCGCCGGTCCCGGCTCGGTCGTCGCCGCGACCAGCCGGTCGGTGCATTCGTGGGTACGGCGGACGAACTCGGGCTTCAGCACCAAATCTTCGGGCGGATAGCCGGTCAGCTGAAGCTCGGGGCACATCAGGAGGTCGGCGCCCTTCGCCCGCTGCCGCATCTCGAGCATTGCCTGGGCATTGCCGTCGAGGTCGCCGACGCGCTGGTTCATCTGCGCGAATGCGATGGTCAGCTTGTCGGCCATGCGGGCGATTTAGCGAGCATCCGCGCCGCGGCAACCTTTACGGCCGGCGCGATGCCCCGCTAAAGCCCCGTCACACGCTGGGGAATCGCCACATGAAATTGCTCGCCGGGAACAGCAACCTGCCGCTGGCCCGATCGATTTCCGACTATCTCGAAGTCCCGCTGACCGACGCCAGCGTCCGCCGGTTCGCCGACGAGGAGGTGTTCGTCGAGATCAACGAGAACGTCCGCGGCGAGGACGTGTTCGTGATCCAGTCGACGTCCTATCCCGCCAACGACAATCTGATGGAGCTGCTGATCTGCGTCGATGCGCTGCGTCGCGCCTCGGCCAAGCGGATCACCGCCGTGCTGCCCTATTTCGGCTACGCCCGGCAAGACCGGAAGCCAGGCCCGCGCACGCCGATCTCGGCCAAGCTGGTCGCCAACCTGATCACCACCGCGGGCGCCAACCGCGTGCTCTCGATCGACCTTCACGCCGGGCAGATCCAGGGTTTCTTCGACATCCCGACCGACAATCTGTTCGCCTCGCCGGTGATCGCCGCGGACATCCAGGCTCGGCTGGCCAACAAGAATTTGCTGGTGGTGTCGCCCGACGTCGGCGGCGTGGTCCGCGCGCGGGGCCTCGCCAAGCGCATCGGCAACGCCCCGCTGGCGATCGTCGACAAGCGCCGCGAGCGCGCCGGTGAGTCCGAGGTGATGAACATCATCGGCGACGTCGATGGCCGCACCTGCATCCTGATCGACGACATCGTCGATTCGGCTGGGACCCTGTGCAACGCCGCCGCGGCGCTGAAGCAGCAGGGCGCGATCGAGGTGTTCGCTTATTGCACTCACGGCGTATTGTCGGGCGCCGCGGCCGCGCGCGTCGCCAAGTCCGAGCTCAGCGAGCTCGTCGTCACCGACACCATCTGGAGCGGCGAAGACGACCCCAAGGACGGCAAGATCCGTCGCCTGACCATCGCCCCGCTGCTCGCCGAGGCGATCCGCCGCATTTCCGACGAAGCCAGCGTCTCGAGCCTGTTCGACTGATGGATCAGTTGACCACCAGGCAGAAGCAGGTGATCGTAGCCTTCGCGCTCGGCGTGCTGACGGTCGTGCTCTTCGTCGCGCTTCGTTGAACGCAATGAGGTTCAGGCAGGCGCCTTGACCGGCGCGCCGATCGACCAGCGGTGGCCGAACGGGTCCTGCACCTGGCCATAGCGGTCGCCCCAGAACTGGTCCTCGAGCGGCATGGTGACGCTCGCCCCGGCGCCGACCGCCTGCTGCCAGAAGGCGTCCACGTCGGGGACCTGAAGGTGCAGCGTGATGCCCTCCGGTGCAGCACCCTCCTGCCCGCCGCGATATTCCGGGAAATCGTCGTTGAGCATCAGCGAGCCGCCGTTGACCTCCAGATGGCAGTGCATGATCCGCCCGTCGTCCGACGGGGCGCGGTGGAGCTCGCGGGCGCCGAAGGCGCGCGTGTAGAAGTCGATTGCTTCCGCCGCGCGGCGATCGCGAATCAGGAGGTGCGGAGTGATCCCGCCCGCGGGTCCTTGCTCGTCGTTCCGCTCCATCGCTCGTCTCCTTGCCAAAATCGGGCCGCGACTCTATAGGCGCGCGCTTTCCAGCTTAGTGGAAAACCGAATGGCCCGGCCAGTGAGGGCTGCCGTGGCGGTTCGATAACGTCGCTCC
>DATEIK010000044.1:0-2308 GCA_035279065.1 Sphingomicrobium sp.
GCTTCGAAAGCGCCTTGTCGCGCAGCAGCATCTGCAGGATCTGCACGAACGCCATCGTCGTCGAGATCTCGCGCTCGTCGGTGCTCTTCAGGAAGCGCTCGAACGCGGCAAGCTCGGGCACCGGCAGCGCTTCGGCCTTGCGCCGGCGGGCGGGCAGGTAACCGCCGAGCTCCATCCGCCGCGCGCGCATGTACTCGAGCTCGGGCGAGCCTTCCTCGAATTTGCGGTACGGAACCTCCTCGATCTTGTCGTCGTGCACCGGAAGGGCGAAGCGGTCGCGGAAGCGGCCGACCGCATCGCCGTGCATCTTCTTCTGCTGATGCGTGATGTTCTGCGCCTCGCCCGCGCCGATCCCCATGCCGTAGCCCTTGATCGTCTTGGCGAGGATCACCGTCGGCTGGCCGGTGTGATGGACGGCCGCGTGATAGGCCGCATAGACCTTGTGCGGGTCGTGGCCGCCGCGGTTCAGGTCCCAGATGTCCTTGTCCGACCAGTCGGCGACCATCGCCTTCAGCTCGGGCGTGTTGAAGAAGTACTCGCGCACGTAGGCGCCGTCTTTCGACTTGAACGTCTGGTATTCGCCGTCGACGCACTCCATCATCCGCTGCCTGAGGATGCCCTTGTGGTCGCGCGCGAGCAGCTGATCCCAGCGCGTGCCCCAGATCACCTTGATCACGTTCCAGCCGGCGCCGCGGAAGTCGCTCTCGAGCTCCTGAATGATCTTGCCGTTGCCGCGCACCGGGCCATCGAGGCGCTGCAGGTTGCAGTTGACGACGAAGATCAGGTTGTCGAGGCTCTCGCGCGACGCCATGCCGATCGCGCCCATCGACTCGGGCTCGTCCATCTCGCCGTCGCCGCAGAACACCCAGACCTTCCGGCCTTCGGTGTTCGCCATGCCGCGGTCGTTCATGTACTTCATGAACCGCGCCTGATAGATCGCCATCAGCGGGCCGAGGCCCATCGATACCGTCGGGAATTGCCAGAAGTCCGGCATCAGCCACGGATGCGGATACGAAGCGATTCCCTTGCCGTCGACCTCCTGGCGATAGTTGTCGAGCTGGTCCTCGGTGAGGCGCCCGAGCAGGAATGCGCGCGAGTAGATCCCCGGCGCCGAGTGGCCCTGGATGAACACGAGGTCGCCGGCGTGCTTGTCCGACATTCCGTGCCAGAAGTGGTTGAAGCCCACATCGTAGAGCGTCGCGGCGGATGCGTAGCTCGCGATGTGGCCGCCGACGTTCGTGTGCTTGTTGGCGCGCACGACCATTGCCATCGCGTTCCAACGGGTGTACGAGCGGATCCGGTGCTCGAGGTTCTGGTCGCCGGGAATGCGGACCTGCTGGTCGACCGGAATCGTGTTGATGTACGCCGTATTGGCGGAGAACGGAATGTAGGCGCCGGAGCGGCGCGCCTTGTCGATCAGCTGCTCGATCAGGAAATGCGCGCGATCGGGACCTTCGGCTTCGAGCACGCCGGAGAGCGCCTCGAGCCATTCGCGGGTTTCCTGCGGGTCGATGTCGGGAATGCGGTCCATATCGGGTATCGGAGAACAGGTAACAGGGAACAGATCGAGGACCGGCCGACCGCGGCTGCGGTCGCCGTCAGCCAAGGGCCATTGTAATCAGTTACGGGTTCCTTGCTTTCCGTTCGGCGCTCTCCGTTGCCTGTTGCCTGTTGCCTGTTACCTGTTACCTGTTGCCTGTTCCCTGACCTCTGAGGAGCGCGAGCCCCGCTGCCAGGCTCAATCCCGCGAAGGCCAGGAAGCCCGCCCGGTAGCTGCCGGCCAGCGACGACAGCAATGCGAACGACGGCGGACCCACCACCACGCCGGCGAACGTGATGAAGCTGGTTGCGCCGGTAACCTTGCCGGCTTTTCCCGGCGGCGCGATCCGGGCGACCTCGGAGAGCTGCACGCCATTCCAGCCGATCGCGGTTGCGCCGAAAACGAATCCGAGCACGACGACGGCCGAGCCGGGCCACGTACGCGCCGCGAGCGCCATGCCGATCCCGCACGCGCTCGCGAGCGCACCAATCGTCACCAGCACGAGGCGCGGCGCCAGCATGCGGTCCGCCACGTATCCCCACCCGATCCGGCCGACGACGCCGCCGAGCGTCGTGGCGGTGAGCGCAATGCCGGCCGACACGAGCGTCCACTGCAGCGACTCCGTCAGATGCACGACGAGGAAGCTGGTCAGGCACACCTGCGTAGCCGAATACGCGAGCGACACGAGTGCGAGCTCGCGCAGCGGCCGCGATTCCCGCAGCAGCGCGAGGGGCGCGAAGATCGCGTGGAGCGAAAATGCGCTTTGCG
>DATEIK010000045.1:0-5672 GCA_035279065.1 Sphingomicrobium sp.
TTGCGATAGCGTTCGAGCGGATGGCTGCGGGCCATTTTCACTGATTCCTTAGCGATGTGGGGAGCCGGCGGATCCGGCTTCCCCAGATATAGGTACGATTTCTACCAGCGGTAGTGCGAGAAGGCGCGGTTGGCCTCGGCCATGCGGTGCGTATCCTCGCGCTTCTTGACGGCGTTGCCGCGGTTCTGCGCGGCGTCCATCAGCTCGCCCGATAGGCGCCCCGACATCGTCTTCTCCGAGCGCGAGCGCGCCGCCGAAATGAGCCAGCGGATCGCCAGCGCCTGGGCGCGCTCCGGACGGACCTCGACGGGGACCTGGTAGGTCGCGCCACCGACGCGGCGGGAGCGAACCTCGATGCCTGGCTTCACGTTGTTGAGCGCGTCATGGAAGACCCCGATCGGCTCACGCTTCAGGCGGGTTTCAACGGTTTCGAGCGCGCCATAGACGATGCCTTCGGCGACGGACTTCTTGCCGTCGAGCATGACGCTGTTCATGAACTTGGACAGGACGACGTCCCCGAACTTGGGATCGGGGAGGATTTCGCGCTTCTCTGGGCGACGACGACGAGCCATTGGACTGTTCCTTTCTCTTCAGCCTGGTCCGGAACACGTCCGGGGCTTACTCTCGCGAGTGATTACTTGGGGCGCTTGGCGCCGTACTTCGAGCGGGACTGCCTGCGGTCCTTGACGCCCTGCGTGTCGAGGACGCCGCGGAGCACGTGATAGCGGACGCCCGGAAGGTCGCGCACACGGCCGCCGCGGATCAGCACGACGCTGTGCTCCTGGAGGTTGTGCCCCTCGCCGGGGATGTAGCTGATCACTTCGCGCTGGTTGGTCAGGCGCACCTTGGCGACCTTGCGCAGCGCAGAGTTCGGCTTTTTCGGAGTGGTCGTATAGACACGCGTGCAGACGCCGCGCTTTTGCGGGTTCTGCTCCATCGCAGGGACCTTGGACTTGGCCTTCTGCGGTTCGCGACCCTTGCGGATCAGCTGGTTAATCGTCGGCATGAAGCCCTTCACCTTTCGTTGCCGGAAAGACCGGCGGTTACTTTGCTCAACAGAAAAAGCGCGGAGCCGGAGCAGCATCATGGCCGCCTGGCGACGCGCATGTTGAGCAATGTTCAGCTCTTGCCCGGCGCGAGTGAGTCACAGCGCGCTCGGACGGGCGGGCACATAGCGACGGTGCGGTTAAGGGTCAACCGCGGGGGCGGATCGCTTACTCGATCGGCGCTTCGGCCCCGTCGACGAGCGGCTTGGGCTTGGGCTTCGGCTTGACGGGTGCCGGCTCTCCGCCGCGCGGCTTGCGTCGCGGAGGCTTGCGCTTACGGGCCGGCGTCCAGGCGTCCGGCTTCGCCCAATCGCGCGGCTCGCCCATCTGGCGCCGCGCCTCGGCCATCATCTCTTCGAACTCGGCACGCGCTCGTTCCATGTCCTCGCGCGCCTTCTCCATCGCCGCATGCATCTGCTCTCGAGCGCGTTCCATCTGCTCGCCCATGATCCGGGCGTGCTCCTGCATCGCGCGCCGGAACTCCTTGCCGAATTCATCGAACGGATTGTCGGACATGACTCGCCTCCGACTGTATCATGAAGATAACACACCACCCACCCTGGTCAAAGCTCGGAAACAGCGCGGCGGCGTCGCGTTGGACCGAAAGGTGCAAGATCTTGCTGTGAACGAACAATAATATTCGTTTGTGAGATGGACGCCGCCGCCCCACCTAAAGATCGTCGCGGAGAAGCGGCCCCATCCGAAGCTCCGCCTGAGGAGATCGGAGAAGGCGATGAGCGAAACACTCTACCCCACTGTCACACGCGACCTCGCGCGAATGCGGCGCAGCCTGGCGCCGGATGCGTCGAGAGCGTTCCACGATTTCAGCAAGGCGGTGTTCGCCGACGGCGCGCTTTCGGCCAAGACCAAGCATATCATCGCGGTCGCGGTGGCCCATGTCACCCAGTGCCCCTATTGCATCAAGGGTCACACGCGAGCGGCCTTGAACGAGGGCGCGTCCCCGGAAGAGCTGATGGAGGCGATCTGGGTGGCGGCCGAAATGCGCTCGGGGGCGGCGTTCGCGCACTCGGTGATCGCGCTGGCGGAAATCGAATCCGACGATAACGCCAGAGCGAATGGTCATGCCGCCGACGGACTCGCCGGCGTAGCGCATCATCCCGCCTGACACCGCGGAACTGGCGGAAGGCTATGCCGTTGACACGCCGTCTCGCGCGGCGGTCCCCATGCTTCGAGCCCTCGTCCCCGTAATATTCTGCGTCGCGCTCGTGAGTTGCGGTGGCGGCGACGGCGCGAACCGTGAATCGAGTGGAGAAGGAACAGTGGAAGACGCCACGCTCACCAAACTCAGCCTCGCCAGCGACGCTTTCCAAGACGGCCGGCCGATCCCGACGCAATATACCTGCGACGGCGCAGACCAGACGCCGGCGCTGCATTGGGGCGAACCGCCGCCGGGGACAAAGGGCTTCGCGCTGGTGGTCGACGACCCGGACGCGCCTAGCGGCACTTTCCGGCATTGGGGCGTGTACGACATACCGGCTTCGGCCCGGTCGATCGGCGGAAGCCAGAAGGCCGGAACCGAGGCCCACAACGATTTCGGCAAGTCCGGCTACGGTGGACCGTGCCCGCCGAAGGGCCACGGCATCCACCATTATCACTTCAAGCTGTTCGCGCTGGACATTGACCAGCTCGGCCTGTCGCCAGGCGCCAAGGTCCTCGACGTCGAGCGGGCCGCGGGCAAGCATGCGCTCGCCCTGGGGGAACTGGTTGGGACCTACGAGCGCAAGTGATATGACGGGGGCGGAGGCCAATCCGTACCTGGAGAAACGACATGGCACGCAAAGAATTGATCCTCGCCCTGGGCTTCATCGTCGCGGCTTCGCCGGCGCCCCTCGCCGCTCAGCCGGACACGAAGCCGATCGTTCTGGCCGCGACCGGCGCGGCCCCGACGGCCCCGCCCGATGCGAGATATTGCATGAAGGTCGACCCGATCACCGGGAGCCTGATCGAGACGGTCCAGTGCTGGACCCGCGACCAGTGGGCCGACCAGGGCGTCGACGTCGACAAGGAATGGGCCAAGAACGGCGTGAGGGTCGTACCGCCGGCTATGGCGTGATGCGGTGGGCCGCTAGCCGCTCGTAATAGGGGCGGCAGCGGTCCGCGATCTCCTGGGCGTCAGGCGGTAACTCGACCGGGCCGGTTTCGGGCTGGCCGAAACCCGTGCTTTTCTCGACCGCGCCGTACCAGTGCGGCGCCCACGGGCCGTCAGTGTCGCGGCGGCCCGGTTGCCAGCGCAGCATCGCGGGGTCCCACGGTATGCCGAGCGCGGCGCACAGCTTCGTCAGCACGCGTTCGGGGTTCGCGAGCACGTCGTTGGCGTCGATGACCGGCGGCGCAGCCCCAAGCCGATCCGCCTCGCGCTCGAAGAATTCGGCCTGGCGGTCCATGCCGAAGCCCTCGAACCGCGCGGTGTCGCGCTTGCGCAAGTAGGACGCAATCATCCGCTCGGGCTCGCGAATCAGGAAAGCGTGGGTGAAGCCGGCGAAATCGTCGTAGCCGACCGGCCCCGCCATGTGGTGCCACATCTGCTTCTGGTACCAGACCGGCCGGTCGGCGGGCGGGTCGCCGCGCAGCGACGCCATGACGCTCGCCCAGTCGCAATCCATTGCCGCGATCACCTCGTCGCGCATCGGATGATCCGCGCCGGTGGTCTCGAGGAAGGCGCCGTAGAAGGGCTCATCGGAGACGAAGGTGTCGGCGCGGCTGCCGAAGCTGCGCATCATCGCGGTGGAGAGGTTGCGGGGACCCGACCACATCGCGATGCGAAGGGTCACGGGCGCGGCTGCTCCGCGACGTCGCGCTCGACGCGCTCGGCGTAGAGCTTCTGCAACCGCTCGACCATCGGGCCGCGGCAGGTGAGCTGGCGGCCGTCCACTTCCCGCACCGGGACGATCCCGGCAAAGGTGCCGGTCGTGAACGCCTCGTCGGCGCCATAGACATCGGTCAGCGAGAAATCCTTTTCGATCGCGGGGATGCCGGCTTCGCGCGCGACTTCGAGCGCCAGGCCGCGGGTGATCCCGCCGAGGCAATATCTGCCGCTCGAAGTCCACACCTCGCCCTTGCGGACGATGAAGAAATGCGTCGAATTGCAAGTCGCGACGAAGCCGTGCGGGTCCAGCATCAGCGCCTCGTCGGCGCCGGCCTGGGTGGCCTGGATCGAAGCGAGGATGCAGTTGAGCTTGGAATGCGAATTGATCTTCTGGTCCTGCACGGCTGGATCGCCGCGGCGGACGTGCACCGTGAAGAGCTTCAGACCACGCTCGTAGATCGCCGGATCCGGTTCCTTGTGCTCGGGGATCATCACGACGGTCGCCGGCGTCACCACCACGCGCGGGTCCTGGTAGGGCGTCGAACGCACGCCCCGGGTCACCATCAGGCGGATGTGGACGCCCTCGTCCATCTGGTTCGCGTCAAGCGTGCCGTAGAGCCGCCCAGCGAGCTCATCGCGCGACAGCCCGACGTCCATCGCCAAGGCCTTGGCGCCCTCGAACAGGCGGTCGAGGTGACGGTCGAGGAACGCGATGCGACCCTTGTGGACGCGAAGCCCCTCCCACACGCCGTCGCCGAGCATGAAGCCGCTGTCGAACACCGACACGACGGCCTCGGGCCGCGGCTTCAGCTCGCCGTTGACGTTGATCAGGATCGACGCGTTCCGCGGATCGGAAACGTCGTGCATCGATTGGGCCATGGCACGACCGTGCAGCGGCCGCGCGGGCTTGGCAACTGGTCTAGCCGACTCGTCGCCCGAAGGTGGGGCGCTGCGGCATTGCCGGCCGAGTGACCGCCGGCGCGGGCTGAGGCTGTGCCTCATCCTGCGCGGCCTTGTAGCGAGCGAAGGCCGCATCCGCGTCGAAGCTGCTTTCGGCGAGTTCCGCCTGCGGCCGCGACGGAGCAATGCCCCAACCATGGCCGCCGGCCGCGGCCATGGCCGCGTGAGCCTCGCCGACCGCGTCGATGTGTGCCTGCTTGAGGATCGCAACCAGCTCCGCGGATTGTGCCGCGTTCATGCCGAGCCCGCTGGTCGACAGCCTCAAGCGCCGCGCGCCGAACAGACCGCCTTCGCAGGCAATGGTCACATAAGCCGTGCGGCTGACCGGGATGATGCCCAGATACCGAACCGTGTGCACCTTGAGCGAGATGTCGTGGACGTCGCGCCAGGACACTTCCTCGACGCCGCCCCAGGTCTTGCGGACCCACAGCGAATGGCGGTCGAAGCGCAGCGCCGGCTCGCTGCTCATCGCGTCGAGCGCGGCCTTCACCGTGCCGATCGCCATCAGCAGCGCAAACGCGAGAAGGATAACGCCGCCCTTGTCGAACCACAGCTTGCCCACGCCAATCCCGAACGCGGCCATGGTCGCGGCGCCGAGCGCGTTCGCGCCCTTCTTGTAGTAGAAGCTGTGCATTGAAACCCGCTCCCCCTGGTCCGGGGGAAGCTACCGCGGCGCCTCTAGAAAAACGTTAACTCGCGCCTTCGCGCTCTTTGGCGGCGCCCTGCATCGGTCGGATGAACAGGCGGCGAACCTCGGGCCAGCGCTCGCGCGCTTCGAGCTCCACCTCGCAGACGATGCGCTCGACTTCTCCCGCGGAGATCTTGTCGTTGAAGTCGAC
>DATEIK010000046.1:0-6264 GCA_035279065.1 Sphingomicrobium sp.
ACCCTCATGCTCGCTTCGCCCGCCGCCCGGAAGCCGCCAGCCGGGCGCGTAGCGCAGCCTGACGAGAATCACCTTGCGCTCCGGCGTGAGGGCGAGCGCGTGGGCGCCGAAGGTGCGCGGCCGCCGGACGAGCCAGTTGAGTTTGAGTAGCCGGTGCACGCCGGTCAGCACCAGCCTCAGGGCCCGGTCGGTGATGCGTCCCACAACCGCCATTATTGATCCACGCGGCGGGGAGTTCCAATCGCGCCGCGCACGTGTCACATTCGCTGGTGCGTACTGGGGGCGCATCGATGAGCGGACCAAGCAAGCTCAGCGACGACGAATATCGCGACCTGCTGAAGCCGATGGCGCGCGAATTGAGCGCGCTCGCGCGGTGGGTGACCGAAACTCAGCAGCGCGTCATCATTATTTTCGAAGGGCGCGACACGGCCGGGAAGGGCGGCTCAATCGAGATGTTCCGGCGCGTGCTCAACCCGCGCCAGTGCCGCGTCGTTGCGCTGCCCAGCCCCAACGACCGCGAAAGGACCCAATGGTATTTCCAGCGCTACGTCGAGCATTTGCCCGCGGAAGGCGAAATCGTGCTGTTCGACCGCAGCTGGTACAACCGCGCCGGGGTCGAGCGGGTGATGGGCTTCTGCACGCCCGGCCAGGCGCAGGATTTCTTGAACGCGGCGCCGGAATTCGAACGCCACCTGGTCGATGACGGCATCCTGCTGTTCAAATATTGGCTGTGCTGCGACCAGGAAATCCAGGAAGAGCGCTTCGAGAACCGGCTCAACAATCCGATGAAGCGATGGAAGCTGTCGCCGATCGATATCAAGGCACGCGCCCATTATGACGATTACACGCAGGCGCGCGAGCGGATGCTGGCGGCAACGCACAACGATTATGCGCCGTGGACCCTGGTCGACTTCAACGACCAGCCGGTCGGCCGGCTGACCCTGCTGCGCGACTTCCTCGACCGCGTGCCCGATACCGAGCTGCCGCTTGCCGAGATTCCGTGGCCGAAGCTCGATCACAAGCCGCTGAAGGAGCGCTTCAGCGTGCTCCAGCCGATTCCGGGCTATTCGGTCGAGCCGGAGAAGGACGATCACAAGCACAAGCATCATCACCACGCAGACGGCTGATGCTATGAAGGGTTGAAATCGAGCAATCGCGCCGGGGCGGGGCGCCGACAGGGGGGAAAGTCATGCGCGCATCCAAATTACTGGTTCAACTGACGGCTTATTATCTCGTCATCACCTTGGTCATTCTGCTTGCGGTCCAGCTGTGGCCCGACGTGCGCGGATATTTGCCGATCGGCGGGGTGCAGCAGCTGATCACCCAGCCGAGCAAGAGCGCCCTCGATGCGACCGACACCATACGCGCGGCCCATGTCGGCAACCTCGGCGAGAGCCTGTTCTGGCTCAGCGTCGCCATCATCGGCGCGTTCCTCGCCGCGTTTCCCGTGACCTGGGTCTACATGGCGGTGCGCAGCGGCGAGGACTACGACCAGAGCCTCGTCAACACGATCCTGGTCCTGCCGATGGTCGTCACCGGCATCGTCATCATCGTCCAGAACTCGCTGGCCCTCGCCTTTTCGCTGGCCGGGATCGCGGGTGCGGTCCGATTCCGCAATTCGCTCAAGAGCTCGGGCGACGCGATCTTCATCCTGCTCGCGGTCGGGATCGGCCTGTCGGCGGGGATCGGCGCGGTCGAGCTCGCCGGACTCCTCAGCCTTGCGCTCAACTACACCTTCGCCCTGCTGTGGCTGACCGAATATGGCGAACGTGAAGGGATGAAGCGCTTCCTCGCCGACTATGACGGGAACGACATCGCCGCGCAGAAGAAAGCGAAGGTGGACAAGCCGGCCGAGCCGGCGGCCTAGCCTAGCCGGCGCAGCGCTTCAGCACCTTCGCGCTGACGTCCTGGTCGGTCGCGATGTCGCTGAAGAAGCCGTTGAGGAAGCTTGTCGCCCGCTGGATCGTGCGCGGCTCGAGGCCCGGCGTCTGCGCCAGCACGCCAAGCATCTGCGGCTGCGCGGCGCGGAATTGCTGAGCGACCGCCATCGCCTGGGCGTTATGTACGCAATAGCCGCGATAGAAGCGCTGCTTGACGTTGCTGATCCGCAGCTGCTCCGGGGGAACGGCATAAGGCGCGCCGACCATCCCCGAATAATCGAAATCGTAAGGGACGGGGATCGCGCCGCCCGGGGTCAGCGAGCCCAACATCTCGGCGTTATGACAGCAAGCCTTGCCGACGCTCGGCGCGCGCATCGACCAGTCGTGGTTGGCGATCATGTGCTGGAACAGCGCGTATCGAGCGGAGTCGGTGGCACTGAGATCCTGGATCGGAATCATCGCGGACGCCTGAAGCGGCCGCGTGCCATTCCGCCGCGCGAGGTCCTTCAGGGGTTCGATGAAGAATCCGTAGCGCGTGACGATCGGCCGGCCCGCGGGATCGCGGTAATCGATGCTCGCGAGGCGGACGCGGAAGCTGCGCGGCGTCAGCTGGTTGAGCATCCGATAGGCGGCATATTCGAGCAATTCATATTGCTGCGCGCCCGCGCCGTTGCCGCAATGGGTGACCAGCTTGAGCCGGTTTTGCCCGGCGAACAGCGAGGTCGGTGCCGCGCGCCCGCCAAAGCTCACGCGGAGCGGCGGAAAATCGCAGACGTCCGAATTGCGCCGTGTCGTGCTGCGCACAGACAGGCTGACGGGCAAGGATTGGCCGGCCGGGTCGGTGAGCGTCCCGGAGACCGTCGTGCCCAGCGCCCGGTTGCGAGTGAGGGTGCTGATTGGCGCGCTGATCGAGATGTGGATGGGCTGATCGGAAGCGAAGAGCGGCGCTGCCTGCTGCGCCCTGGCAAGCGACGGCATGAAAAATGCTGTTGCGGCAACCGCCGCCGCGACAAACGTCATCCTCATTGGCCCGACCTCCTCACGCTATGGGGGATCATCCTGTCGCCCACGATTTCGAGCCAGCTGACCGGCCCGTTGTAATAGCGGGAAATGCCCGTATCGATCCGCGCCAGCCGTCCGTCCGGCGAGATGACAATGCCCGCGAGGCTCGGCGTATGTCCGATGACCAGCCGCTTCGCGCCGTAGGCGGTGAGCACCGTGGTCAGTTCCTGGTCCGGCGGGAGCGCTGCCGATCGCATCGCGGCGCGCTCGGCGGCGGCGTCACTGTCTTCGGTGGCGAGGCCGCGGTACCACAGCGGGCCAAGAGGATCTTCGAGCGTCGACCCGGCGCCCGCCTTGGCGCTGCGCATGTCGGCGGCGACGCGGCGGTTCACCGTATCGAGCGGCAGCTTCGAATATTCCGCGCTGATGCCGCCGTGAACGAACAAGGTGTCGCCGACCTTGCCGATGGCGGAATTGCGGCTCGCCCAGCGGCCGAGGTCACCGCGCGGGCTCCACGCCTGTTGATGCTCGATCCAGCCGAGCGGCGTCTTGGCGATCCATTGCGCGCGAACCTGAGACGGCAGGATGTTCGGATTCGCCGCCCGCGCGGCGGCTTCGAGCTTCGGGCGCAGGCGAGCGTAGGCTTGCTCGCGGCGCGCCGGTGAGCGGCTGTCGACGAACGCCGCATATTCCCCTGGCGTCGTGTAGCGATAGTCGCCGAGCAGGTTCATTGCCTCGTGATTGCCGAGGATCACGAACACCTGGCCGCCCGCGCGCGGGGCCTCTGCCTGGAGCTGCTGGAGGCTGCGGATGATCTTCAGCGAATCCGGCCCGCGGTCGACGATGTCGCCGAGCTGGACGAGGGTCGTCTTGCCGCCCGCCCAATGCCCGGCCGCGTCGACCAGGCCGGCGCCATGGGCGATGTCCATCCACGCCGAGTAATCGCCGTGGAGGTCGCCGACGGCCACGATCCGTGCCGGCGGGGCGCTGGCTGCAATGCTCGGTTGCGGCGAAGCCAGCGCCGCGCCGAGCAAGATTCCGGCCCATTTGACGAGCCGCCCCAACATGAGGGCGTTTGTTGCACCGACATGAAGCAAGAGCAATGGCCGCCGGATTCGCTTGAAGTGGACCGCGGCATCCACGATATATTCAGGGTGCAAGGGGCACTTTCGCCCCCGGCAAAGGAGATGACATGGCCAATTGGCAAGACCCGCAAACGACCGGCGTGAACACCGCCACGGTAGGTGTTCCGCGCGCCGCCCGCGACGCGGGCCTTCGGTCGTACATGCTGTCCGTCTATAATTACATGGCTTCGGGCGTGCTGCTGACGGGCATCATCGCCCTGTTGTTCGCGCCTTATGCGGGCCAGGTCCTGGTCCGGCCCGATGGCCAGGGAATGAGCCTGCTCGGCTGGATCGTGACCCTGTCGCCGCTCGGCTTCGTCTTCGCGATGAGCTTCGGCGTCAATCGGATGAAGACCGGCACGCTGCAGATGCTCTTCTGGGGCTTCGCGGCCGTCATGGGCTTGTCGATGTCGACCTTGTTCCTGGTCTTCACCGGCGTCTCGATCGCGCAGACCTTCTTCGCGACCGCCGCCGCGTACCTCGGCCTCAGCCTCTACGGCTACACCACCAAGCGCGACCTCAGCGGCTTCGGCACATTCCTGATCATGGGCGTCGTCGGCCTCCTGGTCGCGATGCTGATCAACATGTTCCTGCAGTCGAGCGCCATGGCGCTGGCGATCAGCGCGATCGGCGTGCTGCTGTTCGCGGGCCTCACCGCCTACGACACGCAGCGGATCAAGAGCATGTATGCCTATGTCCAGGGCACCGACATGGTCGGCAAGACCGTCGTGATGGGCGCGCTCAGCCTCTATCTCGACTTCATCAACATGTTCCAGTTCCTGCTGAGCTTCATGGGCAACCGCCGCTAAGGCTTCGAGCAGGACCGAATCAGGAAGGGCCGGAGGAGACTCCGGCCCTTTTTTCATGTGTTTCCATAGCCTTGGCTGCACGGCACGACCCCCTGACCCCTGTGATGTTTTTGTCACGAAACTGTCGCTTATGTCGGCGCGCGAACACTGCTGTTGACTTGTAACCTGCATCAATCATGCTGCTGTTGCAGCGCAAAAAACGCCTGCGGGGTCTTTTGGGGGGACTTCACATATGACGAACGCTCGGACGCAGCTTTACCGGCGGACTCTCTTCGCGTCGGCCGCTTCACTCGCAACCATCATCGCCACGCCCGCAGTAGCGCAAGATGCGCCCGCGGCGCCGCCAACGGCGCCCGCGCCAGCGGCCGGGACATCGCCGGTCAACACCGACCAGATCGTCATCACCGGCACCCGCCGTACCGACCGCACGGTCACCAATTCGGCCTCGCCGATCGACGTCATCAGCTCGCAGGAGCTGACGACCCAGCCGACCGCGAACCTGCTCGACACGGTCAAGAACATCGTGCCGTCTTTCTACGTCGGCCAGAATTCCATCTCGGACGCGTCGAGCTTCGTTCGCGCGCCCTCGCTGCGCGGCCTGTCCGCCGACGAAGTGCTGGTGCAAATCAACGGCAAGCGCTTCAACCGCTCGGCCCTTGTCCAGGTCTATGTCGGCGGCGACACCGCGCTGTCGTTCGGGTCGCAGGGCGCCGACATTTCGGCGATCCCGTCGATCGCGATCAAGAACCTCCAGGTGCTGCGCGACGGCGCGACCGCCCAATATGGTTCGGACGCCATCGCCGGCGTCATGAACTTCGGGCTGCGCAACGACCGCCAGGGCGTCGAGCTGCAGGGCCGCTACGGCCGCTATTTCGACCATGGCAGCACCAAGCTGGACAGCGGCATCAGCCGCCAGCTCGCGGGCGCGGCCGGGTTCGGCATCGGCGCGACGGGCTTCATCGACGTCGCCGGTGAGTGGTTCAAGGACGACGGCACCAGCCGGGGCGAGACGCGCCCAGTCGCGGCCATCTTCGCGTCCGAGTTCCCGAACCTCGCGAACCAGCTCCCCAATTACCCGCTGCCGGTGCAGATCTGGGGTTCTTCGCCGCAACATGGCTGGAAGGGGATGGTCAACAGCGGCATCGACGTCACCGAGAACAGCCAACTCTATTTGACCCTGCTCGGCGCCTACAACAAGGCGAACGAGAGCTTCAATTACCGCTCGCCGATCACCCGGACGGCGGTGGACGTCGGCGGCGTGACGCACACGCTGAGCAAGAACGGCGCCTTCTCCGCGCCCTTCTTCCTAACGCCGTGCCCGGCCGACAATCCGACCTGCCCCGAGGGCGGCTTCGTCCACGACGACAACACCTTCGCCTTCACCGACATCTATCCCGCGGGCTTCACTCCGCGGTTCGTGGGCATCACCAAGGAGCGGTGGGGCACCGC
>DATEIK010000047.1:0-2543 GCA_035279065.1 Sphingomicrobium sp.
GAGGCGTTGCCCCGTCGTCTAATGGTAAGACTACGGACTCTGACTCCGTCAATCGTGGTTCGAATCCACGCGGGGCATCCATCCTGCCGTTCCGGAACGTAATCGCATGACTGCTGCCCCCACGCTGTCGTTCATCGTCGAAGCCGAAGCGGCCGGCGACGGGTTCGACATCGCCGTCGCGCCGTCCGCGGGAAAGCCGCTGACTTACCGCATTCCGACCGGGACGCAGCAGGATTTCTCCGCCTTCTATCGCGACCTCGCGAGGGACTATGGGACGCGCGTTCCGCACATCTATGCCGATGCGATCGATCATCCGCCGGCGTCGATCCGCTGGCGGCCATTGCTGACCGAGAACGTCCATCCGAAAATCCTCGTCGGCTACGGCGATCCGGCGGTTCTCAAGAGCGGCGACGATTATTGGCTCGTCGCGACGTCGAACGACGCGCCGGATGCCTTCCCCATCCTCCACTCGCGCGATCTCGACCATTGGGAGCCCCAGGGGTTCGTGTTCCATGAGGGCGACGAGCCGGCCTGGGCGGCGAAAGGACGCAATATCGCGGACTTCTGGGCACCCGAAATGGCCCGGGTCGGCGACGAATATTGGCTCGCCTTCACCGCACGGCAGGCGTCCAATGCGCTGGCAATCGGCATTGCCCGGAGCCAGAGCCCGCTTGGGCCCTGGCGCGACAATGGCGAGCCGCTGATCACCGGCCGCCCGCTCAACACCACCGGCCTGGGGCTCGACCCGAGCAAGCCGCAGATGAGCGGGGGTGTGATCGACTCCCACATCTTCGTCGATCCCGTAAGCGGCGACCCCTACCTGTTCTGGAAGGACGACACGAACAGCATCTGGCCGCGCCCGCTCGCGGGGCTGCTCAGCCAGCGCCCCGAGTTGATCCCCCTGTTGTTCGAGGGCGAGGAAGACCGCCGCACCGCCGCGTTCGCAGCTGCAATCGTGGGTTGGGCCAGTCTCCAGCGGCCGATGATCCGCTTCTTCGCGATGCAGCCGCTGATCGAGGCGGTGCTCGCCAACTGGTCGCGAGTCCGTGCCGGTCTCGTCGAATGCGGTTACGCGCCGGCAATCATCGAAGCGATGTCGACCCCAATCCACGTCCGTCGCCTTGCGCCCGACGGTCGCTCATTGGTCGGCGAGGACCGCATCGTGCTCGCCAACGACCTCGACTGGGAAGGGCATCTGATCGAAGGCCCGTTCGTCACCTGCCAGGAGGGACGTTACTGGATGTTCTACGCCGGCAATGATTTCTCGACGCCCGCATACGGGATCGGCGTGGCCGTCGCCGACCATCCGATGGGCCCCTATGTCAAGCAGGGCGCGCCGGTGCTGCAGTCGACGCGCGAGTGGACCGCGCCGGGTCACGCCTCGGTCGCGCCGGGGCTCGATGGGCGGCCCCAGTTGTTCTTCCACGCCTTCCATCCGGGGACGGGCGGGTACAATGCCTTTCGCGCGCTGCTGACGGTCGGCCTGCGATTCACCCGCGACCGGGTCGAAGTCGCCGAGCTCTAGTCGATGCGGTGGACCGAGCCGCCGCCGTTGATCGCACTGGAGACCGCCGGATTGCCGGCATAGCGGATCTGGCCGCCGCCATTGACCGCGGCGGACAGGCTGGAGCGAGGCCGCACCGAGATCAGCCCGCCGCCGTGCACGGCCGCGTTCACACTGCCTGCCGGAACGGCGAGCATGTCGATCTTGCCACCGCCCGAAACTGCCACCGAAAGCTGGCGCTGGGCGGGAAAGCCGCCGGATGCGCGAATGAGGCCGCCGCCGGCGATCCCCACGTCGGGCGCGGACGGGCTCTGGATGTCGATGCGCAAGCGGTACTGGCGCGGGCAGTTGCCGTCGCACACGTCGATGCGCAGCCTGCCGTCGCGCTCGACGCGGAAGCGGGTGATCCGCGAGCTGCCCTCGACGATGGTAACGCGCTGCACCGGCCCGGGCCGGATCGACACTTCGCCCCCGCCGCGCAATTGCACTGAGCGGAATGCAGGAACGGGGACGACCTCGGTCGCCAACGCGGGCGCGGAGGCGGCAAAGGCGGCCAGGAAAAGCGGCAGGTACGAGCGCATGCGAGTCTCCTCGAATTAACGCTACATCTGTAGCGCTACATTTGCAGCGTGTCCAGAAGAAGTTGCAGCGCCGGCGCAAACTCGGCAGTCGGCGCCAATGATCACGATCATCGGCAGCTTCGTCAGCCCCTATGTCCGCAAGGTCCTCGCGTGCCTCAACCTCAAGGGGCTGGAATACGAAGTCGACCCGATCACGTCCTTCTATGCGAACGACGAGTTCACGACCCTGAGCCCGCTCAGGCGCATCCCGGTGATGATCGATGGCGACGTGACGCTGTCCGACTCATCGGTGATCTGCGCCTATGTCGACGAGGCATATCCAGGGCATCCGCTGCTGCCCGAGAGCCCGAAGGACCGCGCCCGCGCCCGCTGGTTCGAGGAATATGCCGACACCCGCCTCGGCGACGTGTTTATCTGGGGGCTGTTCTACCAGAAGATCGTGCACGAGATCGTCTGGG
>DATEIK010000048.1:0-16483 GCA_035279065.1 Sphingomicrobium sp.
TTGGTCAGCGACGCCGCATAGCTGCGGCACGCATTGGGGTCGGAGATCGGCGCCGTGCCGATCAGCCGCGCGGGCATGTTGCTCGCCGCCGGGTGGGGGGTCAGCAGGATATCGCAGTCGAGCGAGGCGACCTTGGCGATGCTCCTGCGGAAATCGGCGACGACCGCAGGGTGGTCGGAGAAGCGGTAATTGTCGTTGCTGACCGGCGTCAGGCTATCGGCAAACACGATCTGGCGGCAGACCCCGCCGTCGCACGCGCCCCAGTGCCAGGTCAGCGCGCCCGCCGTGTGGCCCGGAGTCGCGACCGGAAACAGCGCGATGTTCCCCAGGCGCACCATCTCGCCTTCCTTCAGGATATGGTCGACGCGCGCGGGGGGAAAGGGCTGCAGCTTTCCGGCCTGGGGGTCGTCGGCGCTCGGCGAACCGCTCCGCAGGACCTTGGCTTGCGCGGGCGAGACATAAAGCTGCGCGCCGGTCAGCCGCTGCAGCCGCGCGATCCCGCCCGCGTGGTCGAAATGCTCGTGGCTGTTCACGATGATCTTCACGTCGAGCAGGCTGAAGCCGAGGTCGCGGATATTGTCGACGATGAGGTCGGCGGCATTCTCCGGGCCGCCGTCGATCAGGATCCCGCCGGCGTCGCCCATGATCAGGATGGACGAGATGCCGCAGGTGCCGACGAGATAGGTGTTGGCGTGGATTCTCACCGGCGGCGCGGCCTTGTCCCAGGCGTCCGAATCCTTGCATGCATCGGCCCACATCGGCCCGGCGACCTCGATCGGCGCGCGGGGCTTTTCCGGGTGGGGCGGCGGCTTGCCGAAGGGAATCGAGATCTGCTGCGCCGCGAGGAAGAAGGCGAGGCTAACGAACATAGCTGCCGCCGTTGACGTCGATCACGCTGCCGGTCGACGCCGCCGGAGCCTCGGTCGCGAGCCAGCGGATGGTTTCGGCGACCTCGTCGGTCGAGGACACGCGGCCGAGCGGGATGTCGGCGACGATCTTCGCGCCGCCGCGGCCTTGGAGATACTCCTCGGTCATTTCCGAGACCGTGAAGCCGGGCGCGACTCCGAAGCAGAGGATGCCGTCGGCCGCATAGCCGCGGGCGATGGTCTTGATGACGCCGGCGAGCGCCGCCTTCGATGCGGCATAATGCCAGTGCTGAGGCGAATCGCCGCGATAGCTGGCGCGGCTGATGACGTTGACGATCCGGCCCTTGACCTGTTCCTTGGCGCCGCCGCGGTCGAGGAAGTGCGACACGGCGAGGCGCGAGAGATCGGCCGCGGCCTGCAGGTTGATGGTCAGCGTGCGGTGCCACGCCGCGTGCCATTCGTCGTCGGGCGCATTGTCGGCGACCCCTTCGTAGATGCCGGCATTGTTGACCAGCACGTCGATCCGGCCGTCGAGCTCGTCGAGCGCGGTGTCCCAGATCGCGCGCGGCGCCGCGGGGTCCGACAGGTCGCCGGCGATCAGCTGGTCGCTGCCCCTGGTCGAGTGGCCGATGACGTCGTGGCCGTGGCGCTTGAGCAAGGCGAAGGTGGCCGCGCCGATGCCGCGGCTCGCGCCGGTGATGAGGATGTTCATTGCGCTGCTCTGTCATTGCGAGCGTAGCGAAGCAATCCAGTCTGGATTGCCACGGCCGCTTGGCGGCCTCGCAATGACGAAACCGGCGCTTAAGCCGCCATGCCGTTGACGAAGGCCTTTGCGGTCGACTTGAAGTTGGCGATCTGCTCGCTGAAACGGCCGAAGCCCTGCTCGACCTCGTCGATGTCCTTGGCGACATTCTCGGTGTCGCTGCGGATCGCGGCGATGGTCGAGCTCATCGAGTCGGCGGCGAGCGCGGTCTCGTCGACCGCGGCGGTGATCATCGTCACCGTCTGCGCCTGAAGCTCCATCGCCTGGCGGATGCGGTCGGCCGAGCTCTGCACCTCCTCGACCGTGCCCTGGATCGAGCCGTTGGCGTCGACCGTTTGGCGCGTCGCCTGCTGGATCGCCGTGATCTTGGTCGTGATGTCGTCGGTTGCGCGAGCCGTCTGCGAGGCGAGGCTTTTCACTTCCTGCGCCACGACCGCGAAGCCGCGGCCGGCGTCGCCCGCGCGGGCGGCCTCGATGGTGGCGTTGAGCGCCAGCAGGTTGGTTTGGCCGGCGATGTCGCGGATCAGCGACAGGATGGATTCGATCGCCTCGACATGGGCCGACAGCGCCTGGCTGACCTTCACCGCCTGGCTCGCCTGGTCACCGGCGCGGGTTGCCACTTCGGCGGCGGTCTCGACCTCGGTCCGCGCATCCTCGATCGCGCGAATGAGGCCGGCGGCGGTCTGCGCGGCTTCGCGCATGGCGACGGCCGACTGCTCCGCGGCGGCGGCAACTTCACTGGTCTTGCCGAGCATCCCGCGCGCCGAGGCGGCGGTATTGCGGGTGCGGTCGGTCAGGCTCTTGGACTGGTCGGTCGAAGCGCGGACCAGCTCGCCCACGCGGCGCTCGAACTGCTCGCTTTCGCGGCCGCGGGTATCCGCCGCCTCGATCGCCTCGAGCAGCGCGACCTGCGCAAGGATGATGTCGGTCTCGATGATGTCGATTCGATAATAAGCGGAAATGCAGTTTGCGAGCTGCTCGCAGTCGCTGTGAAACTGCTCGGTGAGGGCGCTGAAGACGCGGTGCGCAATCTCGAAGCGAGCCGCGATATATTCCGGGACCGGAGTCCTGTCGTGGTAGATGTCACGCCCGTATTCGGCGATGGACTGGATCCAGGCCGCGTCGATGTTGCCGCCGTAGATGGCCGAATAACGCCGCGCGCGATCGGACCCGAACTGCGCTTCAATCTCGTCGACCACGAGCCCAAGCATATGATCCTTGAACAGCTTCCAGTCGGGGTCGAGCTTGCCGCCCGGGTTATAGGCCTTCAGCCGCGCACTCACCTGCTCGTCGGTCAGTCGCTGCAGCTGTCCGGTCTCGCCAGTCATCTCTTCGCTCTCCGTGGTTCGCTTGGTCGCGTTGGAGACTGCTCTTGCCGAAGAATGGTTAAGACCGGGTTAGGCGAACCTCCCGAAACTTGCCTCGCATCGGGCGCCGCCTTAAGCGGCAGCGCCATGCCACAAGCTCCATCACGCCCGCTCTCGCCCCACCTGACCGTCTGGCGATGGGGCCCGCACATGCTCGTCTCGATCCTTCACCGCGTGACCGGCGCCGGCCTGTCGCTCGTTGGCCTCGCGGCCCTCACCTGGTGGCTGGCGGCCATCGCCGGCGGGGCGGACGCTTATGCGAGCTTCGCCAAGGCGGCTGCTCACCCGGTCGGCATCGTGGTCCTCGTCGGCCTGACCTGGGCCTTCTTCCAGCATTTGTTCTCCGGCATCCGCCACCTGGTCATGGACACCGGCGCCGGGTTCGAGCTCGGCATCAACAGGACCTTCGCGATCCTGACGCTGGTCGCCTCCGTCCTCCTGACCGCGGCGCTGTGGGTCTATGTCCTGGAGTACCGGCCATGAGCCTGGGCGAAAGCGCTACCCCGCTCGGCAAGGTGCGCGGGCTCGGCTCGGCGCGCGAGGGCGGCGAGCATTGGCTGACCGAGCGCGTGACCAGCATCGCGCTGCTGCTGCTCGGCGTCTGGCTGATCGCCTCGCTGCTGTTCCTGCCGTCGCTCGACCAGCGCACCCTGCTCGAGTGGCTGCACGCGCCGAGCGGTGCGCTGCCGATGGCGCTGCTGATCGTCATCGGGTTCAGGCACGCGCTCGACGGGATGAAGGTCGTCGTCGACGATTATGTGCACGAGCCGGGCAATAATTTTGCGGTGAACCTGGTGCTGCTGTTCCTCGCGGTCGGCGGCGGCGCGATCGCCCTGTTCGCGCTCGCCCGGATCGCCTTCGGAGCCGCCGCTTGAGCGCTTACAAGATCGTCGATCACACCTACGACGTGGTCGTCGTCGGGGCCGGCGGCGCCGGGCTCCGCACCACCATGGGCGCCGCGAACCAGGGGTTGAAGACCGCCTGCGTGACCAAGGTCTTCCCGACTCGCAGCCACACCGTCGCGGCGCAGGGTGGGATTGCGGCAGCGCTCGGCAACATGGGCCCCGACCATTGGCAGTGGCACATGTACGACACCGTCAAGGGCTCGGACTGGCTCGGCGACCAGGATGCCATCGAATATCTGTGCCGCGAAGCGCCCGCGGCAGTCATCGAGCTCGAGCATGCGGGGCTGCCGTTCAGCCGCACGCCCGACGGCCGCATCTACCAGCGCGCGTTCGGCGGAATGACCCAGAACATGGGTGAGGGGCCGGCCGCCCAGCGCACCTGCGCGGCGGCGGACCGCACCGGGCATGCGATGCTCCACACGCTCTACCAGCAGAGCCTCAAGTATGACGCGGACTTCTTCATCGAATATTTCGCGATCGACCTGATCATGCAGGACGGCGTGTGCCGCGGGGTCGTCGCCCTGTGCCTGGACGACGGGTCGATCCACCGCTTCCGCGCCCAGGCGGTGGTGCTGGCGACCGGCGGCTACGGAAAGATCTATTTCACCGCGACCTCGGCCCACACCTGCACCGGCGACGGCAATGCGATGGTGCTTCGCGCGGGCCTGCCGCTCCAGGACATGGAGTTCGTGCAGTTCCACCCGACGGGCATCTACGGCGCGGGCGTCCTGATCACCGAGGGCGCGCGCGGGGAGGGCGGCTATCTCACCAACAGCGAGGGCGAGCGGTTCATGGAGCGCTACGCCCCTCACGCCAAGGACCTCGCCAGCCGCGACGTCGTGTCACGCTCGATGGCGATGGAGATCCGCGAGGGCCGCGGCGTCGGCGAGCAGAAGGACCACATCTTCCTTCACCTCGATCATATCGATCCCAGGATCCTGCACGAGCGCCTGCCGGGGATTACTGAGACGGCGAAGACCTTCGCCGGCGTCGATCTGACGCGCCAGCCGATCCCGGTCGCGCCGACCGTGCATTACACGATGGGCGGCATCCCGACGAATTATCACGGAGAAGTCGTCACCCTGAAGGAGGGCATGCCTGATAGCGTCGTGCCCGGCCTCTTCGCGGTCGGCGAAGCGGCGTGCGTCAGCGTCCACGGCGCCAACCGTTTGGGCTCCAACAGCCTGATCGATCTCGTGGTGTTCGGCCGCGCCGCGGGCTTGCGCCTCGGCGAGACGCTGAAGACCGGCATCGTCCAGGACGAGCTGCCCAAGGATTCCGCCGAGCTTGCGCTGTCACGGCTCGACAAGTTCCGCCATGCCGAGGGCGGCAGCCCGACCGCCGAAATCCGGCTCGACATGCAGCGCGTGATGCAGGCCGATTGCGCCGTGTTCCGCACCGACCGCACGCTCGACGAGGGCGTCGCCAGGATCGACAAGGTCTATCACCGCATGGCCGACGTCCACGTCAGCGACCGGAGCCTCATCTGGAACAGCGACCTGGTCGAGACCCTGGAGCTCGACAACCTCATCGCCCAGGCGGTGGTCACCATGCATTGCGCCGCCAACCGCAAGGAAAGCCGCGGCGCGCATATGCAGGAGGATTATCCCGAGCGCGATGACAAGAACTGGATGAAGCACACCATCGCCTGGTTCGACGGCTGGGGCGGCACGGGCGGCGGAGTGAAGATCGACTATCGCCCCGTCCACGATTTCACGCTCACCGACGACATCCAGTACATCAAGCCCAAGGCGCGGGTTTACTGACGCCGAAGGATTTAGCGCCGCTGCGCTTGGCGATTTGAAGGCCCGCGACTGCCTTTTGCAGACATTTCCAAGCCAGCCAGCGAGTTTCGCTGGCCGCGCGCGCCCTAGCCGCTAGCCTTGGCCGCCAGCACTTTGGGAAGGGCTCACGATGCGCCTGAAACTATTCGGTCTCATCCTGGCTTCGGTGGCGACTGGGGCCGCCGCGGCGCCGAACCTGCCCGCGGGTTATCACCTGATCCCCGGTGCCGTGCCGCTCGACAGCGGGCCGGATGGCAACACCATCGTCATCGATGCGCCCAAGGGCTTGATCGTGATGGACACGGGCCGCCATCCCGAGCACGCGCAGGCGATCCTCGATTACGCGAAGCAGCGCGGGAAGCCGATTGCAGCGATCGTCAACTCGCACTGGCACCTCGACCACACCACCGGCAATTGGGACCTTCGCCAGGCCTATCCCCACGTCCAGGTCTATGCGAGCAATGCGCTCAAGGGCGCGCTCGTGACTTTCCTCGCGGACGGCAAGGCCAATGCGCAAAAGCAGCTCGCCGATCCAAAGACCCCGCCGGCCGTGCGCGACCAGATCGTCCGCGGCCGGGCGGTCCTCGACCATCCCGAGCGGATCGAGCCCAGCCGCATCGTCAGCAAGTCCGGGCGCATGGCGATCGCCGGGCGCCCGCTCGACGTGCATCTCGCGAAATTCGCGGCGAGCGAGGGTGATGTCTGGATCTACGATCGCAAGACGCGCGTCGCGATTGTGGGCGACCTGGTCGTCGACATCGTGCCCTTCATGGACACCGCCTGCGCCGACGGCTGGAGCAAGGCGCTGGCCGAAGTCGCCAAGTTGCCCTTCACCGCCTTGATCCCGGGGCACGGGCCGGTGATGACACGCGCGGACTTTTCCGCGTGGCGCACCGCCTATGACAATTTCGTCAAGTGCGGCCACTCGGCCGTCGACAAGAAGCAATGCGTGGACGGCTGGTCACACGACGCGGCGCGGTTCATCGACGCCGAGCACAAGGATTATGCGCGTGAGGCGGCGGACTATTACCTCAGCACCAGGCTGCGCAGCTCTCCGGAAGAGCAGCAGCGCTATTGCCGGCCGCTTACCGCGGCGACCTGGCGCAAGCCCAAGGCGTAACGCGCGGCCTTCTCGGCATAATGCGCCGCGGATGCGCGTAGCGCCTGGCGCTCGTCTTCGGTCAGCTGGCGGACGACCCGCGCCGGCGAGCCGACGATCAGGCTGCCGGCCGGGAAATGCTTGCCCTCGGTGATCAGCGCGCCGGCGCCGACCAGGCACTCGGTTTCCAGCACCGCGCCGTTGAGGATTTTGGCGCCCATGCCGATCAGGCAATCGTCCGCGATGGTGCAACCGTGGAGGATCGCCTGGTGCCCGACCGTGACCCGCGCGCCGACGGTCAGCGGCACGCCCGGATCGCTGTGGCCGATCGCGCCGTCCTGGATGTTCGTGTCTTCGCCGATGACGATCGGTGTGTTGTCGGCGCGGATGATGGCGCCAAACCAGACGCTGGCTCGGGCGCCCAGGCGGACGTCGCCGATCAAGTCGGCCGAAGGCGCGACCCAGGCGTCAGCGGCCAGTTGGGGGCTCACGTTGTCGAAAGAATAGAGCGGCATGTTCCTCCGGCTCGGCCCTCGCTGCGCTCGGATCGCCGGCTTCGGATGTCCCCCGGACATCCTGCAGGCGGCGATGGTGCCCAGGAGAGGACTCGAACCTCCACGCCCTTGCGAGCGCCAGCACCTGAAGCTGGTGCGTCTACCAATTCCGCCACCTGGGCACGGACGCTGAAAATGCGAGGTAGGGGCGGGCGCTTAGAGGCCCGCCGCGTCCCGTGTCAACGGGTTGACGCCGCCTCTTCGACGCCATCGGGTTCATAGTCGAGAATGTCGCCCGGCTTGCAGTCGAGATAGTCGCAGATCGCTTCGAGCGTGGCGAAACGGACGCCCTTCACCTTGCCCGACTTGAGCAGCGACAGATTGGCCTCGGTGATGCCGATCGCCGCCGCGAGGTCCTTGGACCGGACCTTGCGCAGCGCGAGCATGACATCGAGCCGGACGACGATCGGCATCAGACGAACTCGCGCATTTCTTCGTCGAGGCGGCGCGCGCGTTCGAGCAGCCGCGCGAGCAGGAAGAGCAATAAAGTGATGCCGACGGTCAGCAGGTCGCGCAGGTCGATCGCCATGCGAACCTTGTGCGGGTGGCTGTTCCACGCGTCCGCCCAGCCGACCGCGATTGGTGCGATCAATTCGAACAGGGCCATGACCAGCAGCCACAGCGCAAAGCTGCGGAAGTGGCTGACCACGGCCGTCGAAAACAGCTCGCCGGCCGCAATTTCCCCAAGCATCCGGCTCAAGCGGAACAGGGCGACCAGCAACAGGACGATGCTGACGTCGCCGATCAGCTGCGCATAAGGCGCGGGCACGCCCCCAAGCTCATGCTCGACATGCGCATGGGCAATCTGAACCTGGAAGCGCGCGGCGAGATAGATCAGCAGGATGAGCGCCATCACCGCGAACACTCCGATCCGCAGGCGGGCGGCGGCGCGGTGAATGGATTGATCCGCAGGATTTGACATTATTATCGTCTCACGATAATTTATTCACATCATACAAATAGCGGACCGGGGACGGCCATGAAAGCTTTGAAGTTTGGACTGGCCACGGCGGCCGCGGCAGCAGCCGTCGGCATCGCCTTCGCGCATCCCGGCCATCCGCCGATCGTTCCGGCGACCGCAAGCTACGGCGCGGATCGCGGCGCCGTTTCATTCGACCTGTTCAGGGGCTCGCGCATCATTCTCACCGGCACCGTCAACGGCGCAGCGACCGAGATGATGCTCGACAGCGGCGCGGGAATGACCGTCATCGACCCGGCGCTCGCCGAGAAACTGGGCCTCACGGGGGGCACCCCGATCTCCGTTCGCGGCGCATCCGGTGAGGTGCCGGGCCGGATCGTTCGCGGCGCGACCCTGACGACGGGCGCGCTGCGCCTGACCGACCTCAGCGTTCTCGTGGTCGACATGGCGCCGATCTCGCGCGGGGTCGGGCGGCCGATTCCGGTCGTGCTCGGCCGCGACGCGTTCAAGGCGGGGATCGTTTCGATCGATTTCCCCAACCGGAAGATCGCGCTCGCGCCGCGCGAAGGTTTCCACGCGCCTGCGGGGGCGACCCGGCTCGCGCTGTCGGACAAGGAGGGCTTGCCGGCGATCCAGCTCTCCGTCGCGGGCTTGCCGCCCGTCGAATCCCACCTCGACCTCGGCAATGGCGGCGCCGTGCTGCTGGCCAAGAATTATTGGTCGAACCAGCCGTCGATCGCCTCGTTGCGCCAGGCCGAGACGCAAGTCGGCGGGGTGGGCGGCATGAAGCTCGCCCGCCGCGTGACGCTCCCGGCCGTCGAGTTCGGCGGCATCCGATTCGCCGATGTCCCTGCGACGCTCAACGACGATCCGGCGGCCCTGCCGACGAGCGGCGGCAACATCGGTATCGAGCTGTTGAAGTCGTTCGTCGTCACCTTCGATAGTGCCGGCGGCGCGGTCTATCTCCAGCCGACGGGCGGCGCGTCCGTCATCGAAAGGGAGCGCGCCGGGGTGCGCACGGAATTCTTCGGCGACAAGCTGACCGTCGTTTATGTTTCGCCCGATGGACCGGGGGCGAAGGCGGGCCTGAGGGCCGGCGACCAGATCGTCGCCGTCGACGGGTCCAGAGTCGATGCGAAATTCTACGACCGGCCGGACTGGACACGGCTCCCCGCCGGGCAAAGCGTGACCCTCGCCAAGGCCGACGGCAGCATCACGAAGGTTACGCTGGCCGACTATTATTGAGGCCTTTCGCGATCATGGCCGGGAGGCTAGTGCCGCCCGAATGATCGAGCGCCCGGAAGAGCTGGTGACCGTGTTCGGCGGCGGCGGATTCATTGGCCGCTACGTCTGCGAATATCTGTTCAAGGCGGGGGTCCGCGTGCGCGTCGCCAGCCGCGATCCGCGCCAGGCCTATTTCATCCAGCCGCTCGCCCAGGTCGGCCAGTTCGGCTTCGTCCAGGCCGATCTCGGTAACCGGGCCAGCGTGGACCGTGCGGTCGAAGGTGCAACGGCGATCGTCAATCTGGCGGGCGTGTTCGGCAAGGCGATGCAGCGAGTCCATGTCGAAGGCGCGCGGCATGTCGCGGAGGCCGCGAAGAAGGCGGGGGCGGGCGCGCTCGTCCACATCTCGGCGATAGCTTCCGACCCGAATTCGCAATCCAGCTACGGCCGGACAAAGGGCGAAGGCGAAGCCGCGGTGCGCAAGGCCTATCCCAAGGCGACACTCATCCGGCCGTCGCTGGTGTTCGGTCCCGAGGACGAGCTTACCAACCGCTTCGCGGCCATGGCCCGGCTGCCGGTGCTTCCGGTCCTCGCCGCCAGGCGCAACTTCCAGCCGGTCTACGTCCGCGACCTCGCCAAGGCGATCGGCAAGGCCGCGCTCCAGCCCGGGCTGCACGGCGGCAAGACCTATGAGATCGGCGGGCCGCAGGCGATGAGCATGGTCGAGCTGCACCGCACGATCCTCGAGATCACCGGCCAGACGCCCGAGGTGATCGAGCTTCCCGACATCGCCGGAAACCTCCTTTCGTGGCTCGGCTTCCTGCCCGGCGCGCCGCTGACCCGCGATCAGTGGATGATGCTGCAGCGCGACAATGTCCCGGCGAAAGGCGCGCGCGGGCTCGACGCATTCGGTATCCGCCCGACTCCGCTCGCCGCGGTCGGCGAGGAGTGGCTCGGGCGTTTCTCGGGCAACCGCTTCTCGGGCAAGCGAATTCATTTGACCGCGACCAACTGAGCCCGGACCAGCTGCCCTCATGCCCATCCTGCTGATCGCGATCATCCTCGGCATCGTCGAGGGCGTAACCGAGTTCATCCCGGTCTCCTCGACCGGGCATCTGATCCTGGCCACAGAACTGCTGGGCTTCGACGCCGACAAATGGTCGGCGTTCAACGTGATCATCCAGTTGGGCGCGATCCTCGCGATCGTGGTCCTTTACTGGCGGACCTTCTGGGCCGTGCTCGAAGGGATGCTCAAAGGCAACGCCGTGTCGTGGCGGTTCGTGCGCAACATCCTCATCGCCTTCCTCCCTTCCGCGATCCTCGGCTTCCTGCTGATCAACAGGATCGAGGCGCTGCTCGGCAACGGCGTGGTGGTCGCGGTCGCGCTGATCCTGGGGGGCATCGCGATCCTGGTCATCGAGAAAATGGTGAAGCGGAGCGATGTCGTCGGCGTCGCGGAAATGCCGCTGAGGACCGTCGTCGGCGTTGGCCTCATCCAGTGCCTGGCGATGATCCCGGGCGTCAGCCGCTCGGGCGCGACGATCCTCGGCGGGCTCTCGCTCGGGGTCGAGCGGCGCACCGCGGCGGAGTTCAGCTTCTTCCTTGCCATCCCGACCATGCTGGGCGCGACCACGCTCGAGCTGGTCAAGCATCGCGACACGCTGATGGCAGGGGCGAGCGGCGTGGGCTTCGGCACCGTCGCGGTCGGCTTCGTCGTCAGCTTCGTCGTCGCCATCGTCGTCGTCAAAGCCTTCGTCCACTACATCTCGCGCCACGGGTTCGCGCCCTTCGCCTGGTACCGGATCGTCGTTGGCGCGGCTGCGCTGGTCTGGTTGCTTGGCCGCTGAGCTTTGTGTCGCGCGCGGCCGGTGTTAGACTGGCCGGGATGCATAAGGCTCTGATTCTGCTTCTTCTATTGCTCGGCGCGGTGCCCGCGCTCGCCGAGCCTGCGCCCAAAATCCCGCCGCAGCTGTTCGACCCGCGCACGGCGGACCGGCTGGCGGACACGATGCAATCGTTGTCCAAGGCCTTCCTCGACCTGCCCGTCGGCGAGGTGCGGGCCGCGATTGAAGGCCGGGAGCCAACCGCCGTGGAGAAGAAGCTGACGGTGCGCGACCTCGGCCGCCGTGACGATCCGAATTTCGACCGCAATTTTCGCCAGCAGATCGCCCAGGCGCGGCCCGCAATCGAGCAGGGCATGAAGGCTCTGAGCACGGCCCTTCCGGCGATCGAGAAGGCCGTGGATGACGCCAGCCGGGCGATCGACCGAGCCGCCGCGAATATGCCTGATCCGACCTATCCGAGGCGCTGAGTCTTCATTGCGAGCGTAGCGAAGCAATCCAGTGCGGCAGTCTGGATTGCCGCGGCGCTGCGCGCCTCGCAATGACGGTGGACTAGGGGACGGGCAGCGCTAAAGCTGCCCGGCCATGTGGCAGGTCTTCCAGTTCCCGCTGTGCCCCTTTTCGCGCAAGGTCCGCCTCGTCCTCGCGGAGAAAGGCGTCGGCCATGAGCTGGTGCGCGAGAACCCGTGGGAGAAGCGCGACGAGTTCATCGACCTCAACCCGGCGGGCGAGACTCCGGTGATGGTCGAGGCCGACCAGGGCGTGACCCTGATCGGCTCGCAGCCGATCGTCGAATATTTCGACGAGACCGTCGACCGGATGCCGATGATCCATGGCAATGCCGCGCTTCGCGCCGAGATCCGGCGCGTGACCGAATGGTTCGACATCAAGCTCTATCGCGAGGCGGTCGAGCCGCTGATGAACGAGCGGATGAGGAAACGCCTGGTCAACCGCGAGAGCCCGGACACTCGGGTGCTGCGCGAAGCGATGCGGGTGGCGTCCGAGCATCTCGATTACATCGATTATTTGCTCGACCACCGCCGCTGGCTCGCCGGGCCGGGCCTCAGCCTCGCCGATTTCACCGCTGCCGCGCATCTGAGCGTGATCGATTACCTCGGCGCGCTCGACTGGCGCGGGCACAAGCAGACCAAGGACTGGTACGCAGTGATGAAGTCGCGGCCCTGCTTCCGGCCTTTGCTCGGTGAGCGGATGGAGGTGATCGTTCCGCCCGGCCATTACGACAAGGTCGATTTCTGATCCGGTGACCGAGGCATTCGAACTTCGCGGCGGCGTCCTCCATTGCGAGGGCGTGCCGCTGCCCGAGATCGCGGCGGCGGTCGGGACGCCGGTCTATGTCTATTCCTCGACCGCAATGCGCGGCCACGCGCGCGCGCTGCGCGACGGCTTGTCGCGGCTAAGCGACCCGCTGATCGCTTACGCGGTCAAGGCGAACCCGAACGCGGCGGTCATCGCGACGCTCGGCGGCGAGGGCCTGGGTGCCGACATCGTCTCGGGCGGCGAGCTCGAGCGCGCATTGGCGGCAGGCATCCCCGCGGACCGGATCGTGTTCTCCGGCGTCGGCAAGACCCGCGACGAGATGGCCCAGGCGCTCAGCGCCGGCATCTGCCAGTTCAACCTCGAGTCCGGCGCGGAGGCGGAGCTGCTTTCGCAAGTCGCGGTCTCGCTGGGCCAGGAAGCGCGCGCCGGATTTCGCGTGAACCCGGGGGTCGAGCCCGGCACCCACGCCAAGATCTCGACCGGCGCCGCCGAGAGCAAGTTCGGCATCCAGGCTGCCGATGCCAAGGCCGAATACGCCAAGGCGGCGGCGCTGCCCGGCATCAAGATCCAGGGCATCGCAGTCCACATCGGCAGCCAGCTCACCTCGCTCGAGCCGTTCGAGCAGGCCTTCGCGACCGTGGGCAGGCTCATCGCCGAGCTGCGCACCGCGGGGCACGAGATCACGCTCGCCGATCTCGGCGGCGGGTTGGGCGTCCGTTACGATCCGCAGGCCGCGGCTCCGCCGACCGTCGCGGAATATGCGACGATGGTCGAGCGGCTGACGCGGGGCTGGGACGTGCGGCTGGTGTTCGAGCCCGGCCGATTCCTCGTCGCCAATGCCGGCGTGCTGCTGACGCAGGTGATCCGCGTGAAGCCCGGCGCGACGCACCCGTTCGTGATCGTCGATGCGGCGATGAACGACCTGATGCGCCCGACTCTCTACGACGCCTGGCACGCAATCGAGGCGGTGCGGCCGTCGGGCAATCGCCACACAGCCAATGTCGTCGGGCCGGTGTGCGAGACCGGCGACACCTTCGCCCTGGCGCGCGAGATGGATGCCGTCGCCGAGGGCGAGCTCGTCGTCTTCCGCTCCGCCGGGGCTTATGCGGCGACCATGGCCAGCACCTACAACAGCCGGCCGCTCACTCCCGAAGTGCTGGTCGACGGCGATAAATGGGCGATCGTTCGCCCGCGGATCGACGTTGCGCGGTTGATCGACTGGGATGTCGTGCCCGACTGGCTCAAGCGATAGCTCACCAGATCGCGTAGAGATTGTAGAGCGCGTGCATGATGATCGGCGGGACGACCGAGCCGGTCCGCGCACGGGCGGCGCCGAGCAGGATGCCGTCGATGACGATCACGCCGATCACTGCCCAGGAATAGCTCCAGTGAAGCAGGGCCCAGCCTACCGCGGTGAGGACGATGGTCAGGGTCAGCGGGATTCGCTCCTTGAGCCAGCTGAAGATCACGCCACGGAACAGCAGCTCCTCGGCCATTGGCCCGAGCAGGCACACCGCGAGTACGCGCATTGCCGAGGCGAGCAGCGGGGCCGATTGCCACGGGCGGAAATCCCACGGCCCGCGCCAATGGATCGCCTGGTCGCTGGCAAGCATCCAACCGAGATAGACGACGGCGAAGATTGCGGTCGGCAGCAGCTCGGGCCGAACGATGCCGAACCAGCCGAGGTCGCGGTTCTTCGCGCGCGACATCCGGAACAGGATCAGCGCGACGACGCCGCCGGAAATCGCGACCTTGGTCGCGGCTGACACAATCGCGCTCACTGATTCCTCCAAGTAACCTACACGTTACTTACGTAACTCATAGGTTACGCGTGTCAATCCTCGGTAACGCGATTGACCTTCGCCGCGTGCCGATTAGCTTCGGCCGTCCGAGGGAGGGGCTCATGTCACGACCATATTGCGCGCTGCTGTTGGCAGGATTGATCGTGCTTGCGCCGCCAGCCGCTGCGCGGCCCTTCACCGCTAAAGACCTCGCGTCGCTCGATCGCGTTTCCTCGCCCAGTATTTCGCCCGACGGGCGCTACGTTGCCTATGCGCTGCGAAGCACCGACTGGGATGCGAACAAGGGCATCAACGCGCTCAATGTCATCGACCTCCAGGGCGACCCGTCCAAGCCGCTGGCTATGCTCACCGGGGAGAAGGGCCCGCCGAGCCCGGCATGGTCCGAAGACGGCCGCTGGCTTTATTTCATCTCCGGCAAGTCGGGCTCGGCGCAGGTCTGGCGCGCCAATGCCGACGGATCGGTGCGCCAGCAGCTGACGTCCTTCCCGGTCGATGTCGCGGGATTCAAGCTTGCCCCCGACCTTCACACTTTGATCGTCGTCGCCGGTGTCTACCCGGATTGTGCGACGCTCGCCTGCACCAAGGCGCGCGCCGATGCCAAGGCCAAGGAAAAGGGCAGCGCGATCGAGATCAAGGGCGGCGAGCCGCGGTGGTGGGACAGCTATATCGACCCAACCCGCCTCGCGCTGTTTCGCGTCGACCTCGCCCAGCCAGGGGCGCCGTCCGAGGCCATCCCGATCGTCACGGGCTTCGACGGCGACTTGCCCCCCGACGGCGATACGGACGCGATGGCGATCAGTCCCGACGGCCGGACGCTTTACTTCGCCAGCGCGGAATCCGGCGCCGACCGCGGGGGTCAGTCCTTCTCGAGGATTTACAGCGTTCCGACAGATGGCTCCTCTCCGCCGAAGGTCTTAGTCGCGAGCCCCGGGGTAGGGGCGGGCTCTCCGGCGCTGTCGCCCGATGGTAGCCGGCTCGCCTATCTCACGGTGAGCGCGCCCGCCTTCACGCCCGGACGCACCGCGCTGATGGTCATGGACCTGAAGTCGGGCCGCAGCCGCGAGATCACGCCGGGCCTCGACGGCGAATTCAACCAGCTTGCCTGGTCGGCGGATGGGCAAAGCCTGCTCGCCACCGGCCAGCACCGCGGCCAGGTTGCCCTGTATCGGGTGGACCCGGCCAACGGGCATGTCGCGACGATCATCGACGACGGCTCGGTTAGCGCGTTCGACAGCGCCCGCGGCACGCTCGTCTATGTCAACGAAAGCCTTGGTTCGCCGCAGCAGCTGTTCGTCCAGCAGGGACCGGGTCCGGCGCGGCAGCTGACCCACGCCGGCGCGGCGATCCTCGCCGACACGCCGCTCAGTCCGGCCGAGCAGTTCAGCTTCGCCGGGTGGAACGGCGAAACCGTCTACGGCTATGTCGTCAAGCCCTATGGCTACGTCGAGGGGCGCAAATATCCGGTGGCGTTCCTGATCCACGGTGGCCCGCAGGGCAGCTTTGGCAATGCCTGGAGCTATCGCTGGAACCCGCAGGTGTGGGCCGGCATGGGCTATGCCGCGGTGATGGTCGATTTCCACGGGTCGACCGGTTACGGCACGCCCTTTGCCCAGGCGATCACGGCGCATTGGGGCGATCGGCCGCTCGAGGATTTGCAAAAGGGCTGGGCGGCCGCGCTGGCCCGATACCCCTATCTGGACGGGAATCGCGCCTGCGCGCTCGGCGGCTCCTACGGCGGCTACATGATCGACTGGATCGCGAGCCAGTGGAGCGATCCATGGAGATGCCTGGTCAGCCATGCCGGATTGTTCGACGTCCGCTCGCAGGCCTGGGTAATGGACGCCGGTTCGTTCATCGATGTTCAGTTCGGCTCCGTTCCCGACATCAAGGACTGGGAGCGGTTCAATCCGTCAGCCTACGCACGGCAATGGAAGAAGCCGATGCTGGTGATCCATGGCGGCCGGGACTTCCGCGTGCCGACTGAGCAGGGGATCGCCTCTTATAATGCTGCGCGGCGTGCCGGCGTCCCAACCGAGTTGGTGGTGTTTCCCGATGAAAACCACTGGGTGCTGAAACCGCAT
>DATEIK010000049.1:0-19843 GCA_035279065.1 Sphingomicrobium sp.
CTGGGACATCCTCGACGAGGTGATCCGTGAGCATCCGGTGCTGCTGAACCGCGCGCCGACGCTCCACCGCCTCGGCATCCAGGCGTTCGAGCCGGTGCTGATCGAGGGCAAGGCGATCCAGCTTCACCCGCTGGTCTGCGCGGCGTTCAACGCCGACTTCGACGGCGACCAGATGGCCGTGCACGTGCCGCTGTCGCTCGAAGCGCAGCTCGAAGCGCGCGCGCTGATGATGTCGTCGAACAACATCCTGTCGCCGGCGAACGGCAAGCCGATCATCGTGCCGTCGCAGGACATGGTGCTTGGCCTCTATTACCTCAGCCTCGAGAAGGAGGATGAGCCGGGCCAGGGCATGATGCTTTCCGACATGGCCGAGGTCCACCAGGCCCTCGCCGCCGGCGCGGTCACGCTGCACTCGAAAATCGTCAGCCGCGTCCCGCAGACGGACGAGGATGGCAACACCTACATGAAGCGGTTCGAGACCACGGCGGGCCGCATGCTCCTCGGCGAAACGCTGCCGAAGAGCCACAAGGTGCCGTTCGAGACGGTCAACCGCCTGCTGACCAAGAAGGAGATCGGCGACGTCATCGACATCGTCTATCGCCACACCGGCCAGAAGGAGACGGTGCTGTTCGCCGACGCGATCATGGCGCTCGGTTTCCGCCACGCGTTCACCGCCGGCATTTCCTTCGGCAAGGACGACATGGTCATCCCGGCCGCCAAGGAAGGCCTGGTCGAGGAAACGCGCGCGCTCGTGAAGGACTACGAGCAGCAGTACCAGGACGGCCTCATCACCCAGCAGGAAAAGTACAACAAGGTGATCGACGCCTGGTCGCGTTGCGGCGACCGCGTTGCCGCCGAGATGATGAAGGAGATCTCGGCTACTCCGAAGCAGGACGACGGCCGCGAAGCTCCGGTCAACTCGATCTACATGATGGCCCACTCCGGCGCCCGCGGTTCGCAGGCCCAGATCAAGCAGCTCGCCGGCATGCGCGGCCTCATGGCCAAGCCGTCGGGCGAGATCATCGAGACGCCGATCATCTCGAACTTCAAGGAGGGCCTGACCGTCCTTGAATATTTCAACTCGACCCACGGCGCCCGCAAGGGCCTCGCCGACACGGCGCTCAAGACGGCGAACTCGGGTTACCTGACCCGCCGCCTGGTCGACGTGTCGCAGGACGCCGTGATCATTGAGGAGGATTGCGGCACCGACCGCGCGCTCGAGATGCGCGCGATCGTCCAGGGCGGCGCGACGATCGCGTCGCTCGCCGACCGCGTCCTCGGCCGCACCACTGCCGAAGACATCGTCGATCCCAAGTCGGGCGAGACGATCATCGAGGAGGGCGCGCTGCTCGACGAGGCCATGGTCGCCAGGATCGAGGAAATCGGCCTGCAGGGCGTCAAGATCCGCTCACCGCTGATCTGCGGCTCCAGGCAGGGCGTCTGCGCCAAGTGCTACGGGCGCGACCTCGCTCGCGGCACGCCGGTCAACATCGGCGAGGCGGTCGGCGTGATCGCCGCCCAGTCGATCGGCGAGCCGGGCACGCAGCTGACCATGCGGACCTTCCACATCGGCGGCGCGGCGCAGCTCAACGAGCAGTCGAACCTCGAATCGCCGGTCGACGGCACGATCGAGCTTCGCGACATGCCGACCATCGTCGACCCGCGCGGCCGGCACCTGTCGCTGTCGCGTTCGGGCGAGATCGCGATCCTCGACATGGACGGCCGCGAGCTTTCGACGCACCGCGTGCCCTATGGCGCGCACCTGCTGTGCGAGAGCGGCCATATCGTCAGCCGCGGCGACCGTATCGCCGAGTGGGACCCGTCGTTCAGCCCGGTGATCACTGAGAAGGCCGGTACCGTGAAGTACCAGGACCTGATCGAAAACCGCACGATGACCGAGCAGGTCGACGAATCGACCGGCATCACCCAGCGCGTGGTGACCGACGACACGACCAAGTCGAAGAAGGACACGCCGCACCCGCGGCTGACCCTGACCGGCAAGGGCGCCAAGGAAGCGGGCGTCTATCGCCTCGCGGCCGGAGCGATCGTCGCGGTCGAGGACGGCCAGCAGGTCGAGGCCGGCGAAGTGCTCGCCCGCATGCCCCGCGAAGCCGCGCGTACGCGCGACATCACCGGCGGGCTGCCGCGGGTTGCCGAGCTGTTCGAAGCGCGCAAGCCGAAGGAGAATGCGATCATCGCCAAGGTCTCCGGCAAGGTCACCTTCATGCGCGACTACAAGGCCAAGCGGAAGATCGCGATCGTCCCCGACGACGGGTCGGAGCCGGTCGAATATCTCGTGCCCAAGGCCAAGATGATCGAGGTCCAGGAAGGCGACTTCGTGAAGCGCGGCGACAATTTGGTCGGCGGTTCACCCGATCCGCACGACATCCTGGAAGTCCTCGGGGTGGAGGCGCTCGCCGAATATCTCGTGAGCGAGATCCAGGAAGTCTATCGACTGCAGGGCGTGAAGATCAACGACAAGCACATCGAGGTGATCGTTCGCCAGATGCTGCAAAAGGTCGAGATCACCGAGAGCGGCGACACCACGCTGCTGCCGGGCGAGCAGGTCGATCGCGAGGAGATGGACGAGATCAACTCGCGGCTCGAGAAGAAGCAGAAGAAGGCCGAAGGCAAGCCGGTGCTCCTGGGCATCACCAAGGCGAGTTTGCAGACCCGTAGCTTCATCTCGGCGGCCTCGTTCCAGGAGACCACCCGCGTCCTCACCGAGGCGGCGGTCCAGGGCAAGGTCGATACGCTCCAGGGCCTCAAGGAGAATGTCATCGTCGGGCGCCTGATCCCGGCGGGCACGGGTGCGGGCATGAACCGGATGCGCGTCGCCGCTTCATCGCGCGACACCGCGCTTCGTGCGGCTCACCGCCGCATGCAGGAAGCCCTGATCGCGCCGGATTCGGCCGAAGAGCTGCGGGCCGCGGAGAACGCCCGCACGCCGCGCGACAACACCGGCACGGGCGACGATCCGCTCGCCGAGGTTGTGCCGAGCGGCCACGGCCTCGACGCCGACGCGGGCGATTATTTGCAGGACTGACGCCAGCCCTGCGCCAACAAAAACCCCGCCGGAGTGAAGGCTCCGGCGGGGTTCTTTTTTGCGTTGGAAACTGAACTAGCAGCTGCCGCCGTGCATCGCATTTTCGGTGCAGGTAGCGGCCGAATTGACGTCGGCTGCCGCGCCGCGGACGGTGTTGCAGGCGGCAACGCCGAGGGCTCCGCCCACGAGGATCACCGTCACAAGCTTCCGAACCATTGATCGCTCCTCCATTCTGAGACCGGAACGATCATGGCTAACGGCGCCAGTTTGTCTAGCAGCTTAACAATTGCCGCCGTTCATTGTGTTCTGGGTGCAGTTCGCGACTGAGTTGACGTCGCGCGCAGCGCCGCGAACCGTGTTGCAGGCCGCCATTGCGAGCGCCGCGCCGATCAGCCCGACGGTCAGGACTTTCTGGAACATCTTTGTTCTCCTTTACGTGACGGCTCAAACTAACGCGGACGTGCAGGAACGGGTCCATTCCGGCAGCGTTATTTTCCAACCCCGCGCGATGGAGTGAGTGATGCGCAAGCTAATGCTGTCCGCCGCAGCGCTGCTTGGAGCGTGCGTGAGCAACTCGAATGGAGGCGTGCACCCGCTCCGCCCGCTCGAGATTGCGATGGCGCCCTACCAGCCGACCGTGACGGCCGCACTGGCCGGGAGCCTGATGTACGAAGGCAATTGCCTGCTGTTCCGCGACGAGGCGAGCAAGACCTACCTGATGCCGGTCTGGCCCTATGGGAGCAGCTTCAACGGGACCGGGCTATTGTTCCACCAGCCCGGAAAGACCGATCAGCGCATCATGGTCGCGGAAGAGTTCCTGATGGAGGGCCAGCCGCTGCAATGGTCGACGCTCAGCGGTGCGACCTACGCGCCGTTCCTCAGCCAGTGCGGCTATCAGCCGTTTTTCGTCGCGTCGGCGCGCCCGGCGAACTGAGCGCTAGACTGCGACAGGTGCCGCGATGTGCGGGTGCGGGTCGTAGGCCTCGAAGACGAAATCGTCTGCTTCGTAATCGAACAGGCCCTGCCCCCGGTCCTTGATCACCAGACGCGGCAGGCTGCGCGGCTCGCGGGTCAGTTGCAGCCGGGCCTGCTCGAGATGGTTCGAGTAGAGGTGGCAGTCGCCGCCGGTCCACACGAAAACACCCGGCTCGAGGCCGCACTCGCGCGCCAGCAGGTGGGTGAGCAGCGCGTAGCTCGCGATGTTGAACGGCACGCCGAGGAAGATGTCGGCGCTGCGCTGGTAGAGCTGGAGATTCAGACGCCCCGCCGCGACCTGGGTCTGGAACAGGCAGTGGCAGGGTGCCAGCGCCATCCGGGAGATTTCGCCCGGGTTCCACGCGGTGACGATCTGGCGGCGCGAATAGGGATCGCGCTTGATCAGCTCGACGAGGTTCGCGACCTGGTCGATGTGCCGGCCGTCGCTCGACTCCCAGTCGCGCCATTGCTTCCCGTAGACGGGACCGAGGTCGCCATTCGCGTCGGCCCACTCATCCCAGATGCGGACGTTGCGCTCCTTGAGCCAGGCGATGTTGGTGTCGCCGCGCAGGAACCACAGCAGCTCGACGATGATCGAGCGCAGATGCAGCTTCTTGGTCGTTAGCAGCGGGAAGCCGTCGGCCAGGTCGAAGCGCATCTGCGCGCCGAACCAGGACAGCGTCCCGGTACCGGTGCGATCCTCCTGGGCGACTCCCTGGTCGAGGATCCGCTGCATGAGGTCGAGATATTGGCGCATGCCGCCAATCTAGTCGCTGCTCGAAGGACCGGAAAGTCTGGCGGATCATCCGTTGTGGATAAGTTCAGCGCCGGATCGGAAGCGGTTCCGATAGCCCGCGGCGGTCGCTCGCCGTTAACATCGGGCGATGCGGTATCAGCGTGCCGAAACTCCGCTGAAGCTCGACGGGCTCGCCGCCGCCCGCTCCTTCTTCGCTGGCTGCCTTGCCGACTGCGACCCGGCTCGCGAGCAATTGTGGGTCGCGCACACCGACGACCAGTCGCGCTGTGTCCACCTCTCGCATCATTCCGGCGACCGAGACGGCGCGGACTTCCCGTTGAAGGCGATCATCGCCGATGCACTTACGCACCGCAGCGCGGGGATCGTCCTCGCGCATAACCATCCAAGCGGCGACCCGCGGCCGAGCGATTCCGACTTCCGCGTCACGCGCCGGCTGGCGCTCGCGGCCGAAGCCATCGACTGCGCATTGCTCGATCACTTGGTGTTCGGCGGCGGCGACTGCTCGAGCCTGCGCCAGCTCGGCTACCTCTAGGCGCCGCAGGCCTCGATCCTGTCGGGCGCGGGGCGCGGCCGGGCGAGCCGGAACGCCATGTAGTAAGCGTCCCCGCCATTCAGCACGCTGAACTTCACCGGGTCCATGCCGAGCGCCGCGAACTCGCACTTGAGTTGCCGCGGCGGAATGCCGTGGCGTTGGACCGGGCGGTCGGAATCGACGACCGCGACCAGCCCGTCGGGCTTGAGGCCCTCGCGCAGGTGCCACAGGAAAGCGTAGGGCGACTGCACCTCGTGGTACATGTGGACGAGGAAAGCGCGGTCGAAGGACTCGGCCGGAAGCATCGGGTTGTCGGCGGTGCCTAGCTTGACCGCGACATTGTCGAGGTTCTCGCGCTGCACCCGTTCACTCAGGGAATCGCGGACCTCCGGAACGATGTCCTCAGCGAGCACGCGACCCTTGGGGCCAACCATGCGGGCGAGGCGGACCGTGTAATAGCCCTCCCCCGCGCCGACGTCGGCGACCGACATGCCGGCCGTGACGCCGGCGAGCTGCATCACCTGCTCGGCCTCGCCCATCCGGTCGCGCGCGTCCTCGGTCGAGAAGACGCCGCCGACGATCGGCGCCACGTCGCGGTGCGCGCTCGGGAAATGCGGCTCGCTCGGCTGGGCCCGGCACGAGGCGAGGAGGAGGAGAAGAGCGGCCGGAGCCGTCCTACTCCACATCTTCGACCTCGACCGTCTCGCCGGTGACGCGCTGCGACAAAGCGGCCGCCATGAACTTGTCGAGGTCGCCGTCGAGCACATCGCTCGGCGAAGTCGATGTCACCCCGGTCCTCAAGTCCTTCACCAGCTGATAGGGCTGCAGGACGTAGCTGCGGATCTGGTGGCCCCAGCCGATGTCGGTCTTGGCCGCATTGGCGGCATTCGCCTCGGCTTCGCGCTTCTGAAGCTCGGCCTCGTACAGCCGCGCCTTGAGCTGCTTGAACGCCGACGCGCGGTTCTTGTGCTGCGACCGCTCGTTCTGGCAGGCGACGACGATTCCGGTCGGAATGTGAGTGATGCGCACCGCGCTGTCGGTGGTGTTGACGTGCTGCCCGCCCGCGCCCGATGCGCGGTAGGTGTCGATCCTCAGCTCGGCTTCGTTGATCTGGATGTCGATATCGTCGTCGACCTCCGGATAGACCCAGACGCTCGAGAAGCTGGTGTGGCGCCGCGCGTTGGAATCGTAGGGACTGATCCGCACCAGCCGATGCACCCCGCTTTCGACCTTGAGGTTGCCGTACGCATTTTCGCCCTTGATCAGCAGCGTCGCCGACTTGATCCCGGCCTGCTCGCCGGCGTGGTAATCGACCAGCTCGACCTTCATGCCGTGCCGTTCGCCCCAGCGCGTGTACATGCGCTGCAGCATCTCGGCCCAATCCTGGCTCTCCGTCCCGCCGGCCCCGGCGTTGATCTCGACATAGGCATTGTTGGGGTCCGCCTCGCCAGCGAGCAGCGCGGCGACCTTGTCGCGCTCGGCCCGCTCGGCCAGGTCCGCGAGACTCCGGACGCCGTCGTCGACCAGCGCCTCGTCGCCCTCGCTCTCGGCGAGCTCGATGATCTCGGACGTGTCGGCGAGCTCGCGCTCGATCGCCTTGGTCGCGGCGACCGCTTCCTCGAGCCGGCGCCGCTCGCGCATCACCTCCTGCGCCGCCTTGGGATCCTCCCACAGCGCGGAGTCCTCAGCTTTGGCGTTGAGCTCGTCGAGCCGCTTGATCGCGCGGTCCCAGTCGAGGAACCGGCGCAGCAGCGCCGTCGCGGCGTTGATCTGGTCGATATGGGCCTGCGCTTCGGCGCGCATGTTCAAACCTTCGCGAAGTCTTTTCGGACCGGCCCTATTGGACCGTGTTCTGGATTGGCAAGCCGCCAGTCGGCGGAGCGGGCTGGCCGGGCTGCGCCGGTTGCGGGGGCGCAACCGTTCCGCGTTGCCGCTGCTGCGCCTGGATTTCCTGGATCTCCTTCAGGCGCTCCTGCAGCGCCTGCTGCTGCTGATCGGTGTTGTACGGGTCGCCGGTCGCGCCGCGATAGCTGCGCCGCGGCTCGGTCTGCGGCTGGAACGCCTCCCAGATCACCGATGACTTCGGGTCCTCGGTCGTCGGGAAGACGCCGAATACGCGCTTGCCCGTCGCGCGGTCGATGCGCACCCAGCGTATGCCGGGCGGTGCGACGAACGGCACCTTGGGCTGGTCCTTGAGCGCGGTCAGCGCCCATTGCTTCCATACCGGCGCAGCGATCCGCCCGCCCTGGGCATAGCTCCCCATCGGCTTCGGTTGGTCGTAGCCGAGATAGACGCCCGCCACGATGTCCGGAGTTCCGCCGACGAACCACACGTTGGTCGGGCCGTTGGTAGTCCCCGTCTTGCCGAACAATGGACGATTGAGGTCGCGCAGCACGGTCGCGGTGCCGCGCTGGATCACGCCCTCCATGATGTGCACCATCTGGAACGCGGCCATCGGGTCGAGCAGCTGGCGGGTGCGGTTGGGCGGCCGCGGCATCGCCTTGCCGTCCCAGTCGGGCGCATTGCAATTCTGCATCAGCGCGCAGCGGTTGTCGGTGCGGTAAATGACCTTGCCGCCCCGGTCCTCGACATAGTCTATCGTCGTCGGCTTCACCGACCGGCCCTGGTTGGCGAGGATCGCGTAGGAATTGGTCAGGCGAAGCACGGTCGTCTCGCCCGCGCCGAGCGCGAAAGACAGATAGTTGCCGTAGTCGCCGACGCCGAGCTTGCGCGCGGTATCGGTGATCTTGGACATGCCGACGGTCGAGGCCGCGCGAACCGTCATCAGGTTGCGCGATTGCTCGACGCCCCAGCGCATGGTGTGCGGCCCCGCCGAGCGGCGGTCGAAATTGACGAAGCATTTATTGCCGAGCCCGGCGCCCTGCCAGACGCAGAATGGCGCATCCAGCTCGATCGTCGCCGGCGTGAACCCGTTCTCGAGCGCGGTGACATAGACGATCGGCTTGAACGCCGACCCCGGCTGGCGCTGCGCCTGCGTCGCGCGATTATAGCTCGATCCGATCACGTCGAAGCCGCCTTGCATCGCCAGGACCCGGCCGGTGTGAACCTCCTCGGCGAGCATCCCGCCCGAAACCAGCGGTACCGAGCGCAAGGCGTAGCTTCCGGGCGAATCCTCTTTGACGATGATGACCATGCCCGGTTTCAGGGAATCGAAGGCCCGACCGCCCACGCCGCGCACCGGCATCGACGCGCCGGACGCCGGCAAGGTTGCGGTCCGCCCGTTAGGGAAGCCGATCGTCGCCGCGCCGTCCCCCTTGGACAGGACGACCGCCTTCAGCCAATCCGGAAAGCCGGTCCCGACCGAGGCGCGGTCGAGCTGGCCGGCCCAGTCCCCCTTGGCGAGGTCGACGCTCATGCCGAGGTCGCGCCAGCCGCGCCCGCCGTCGAACTTGGCGAGGCCCTCGCGCAGCGCCTGGGCCGCCGCGTCCTGCATCTTGGGGTCCATCGAGGAGCGCACCCAAAGACCACCCGCATAAAGGCTGTTGGGACCGTCCTCGGCGCTGTCGCCGAACTGCTTGATCAGCTCGCGCCGGACCTCTTCCATGAAATAGCCGCCCTGCTGGCGGAACTTCTCGCTGCTGCCGTAGCGGATCGTGCCGAGCGGCTGCGTGGCGGCCGTCTTCCACTGGTCCTCGGTGATGTATCCGTTGCGGTACATTTCGCGCAGCACGTAGTTGCGGCGATCGAGCGCCTTCTGCGTCGCGCGGACGGGGTCGTAATTGGCCGGCGCCTTGGGAAGGACCGCGAGGTATGCCGCTTCGGGCAGCGTCAGCTCGTTCACGTCCTTGTCGAAATAGGCGCGCGATGCCGCCTGGACGCCATAGGCATTGCGGCCGAGGAAAATCGAATTGAGGTAGAGCTCGAGGATCTGCTGCTTGGTCAGCGTCCCTTCAAGCCGGAAGGCGAGGATCGCCTCGCGGATCTTGCGCCCGACATTGTAGCTCGAATCCTTGAGCAGATATTTCGCGACCTGCTGGGTGATGGTCGAACCGCCCTTGGCCCGACCCCCACCCGTGACCGTCTTCGCCGTATAATCGAACACCGCCCCGACCAGCCCCGGGAAGTCGATTCCATGATGCGTAAAGAATGCCTTGTCCTCGGCCGAGATGAAGGCGTGGATGACCAGCGGCGGATATTCGTCGTAGCTCAACTCGACCCGCCGCTCGCGCGCGAAAGTCTGGACCGGCGTTCCGTCATAGCCGCGCACGTTGGTCGGCAGCGGTGGCTGATAGGCGAGCAAGCTCTCGGACGAAGGCAGTCCGCTGGCGAAATAAATCCAGATGGCGGCGAAAAAGGCGAACAGGCCCGCGAACGTCCAGGTGCCGCGGCGGACCCACTTGCGCTCCCACCACGGGTCGATCCGCTCGTGCACCCTCTCGTTGAAGGCGACGAGGTCGGGAAGCTCCCAATGGGGGACGTTCAGCCGCTCGAACTTCATTCGAAGCGGCGTCTAGCGTTTTGAGCCGAGGCCGGGAAGGCGATTAATGGCGTGAACGTGCCGCGACGTCGGCTTCGATCGCCTGGGCGAGCGCAAGGGCGATGGCCGCGCGATGCTCAGGCGCCCTCAGCAACGCTTCATCTTCGGTGTTGCTGATATAGCCGGCCTCGAACAGCACCGCCGGCGTCGCCGCGCGGCGCAACACATGGAACGAGGCGAAGCGGTGCGGCTGCGGACGAAGCTCGAACCGCCCGGCGGATTTGTTGACCAGCCGCGTCGCCAGGTCCGCCGAGGCGCTCATTTGCGTCCGCATGGCGAGGTCGGAGAGGATCGCCTCTACCGAACCGCCGGCGTTGTCGGCGGCGGCTCCGCGGTTCTCGGCGGCTGCAAAACGCGCTGCTTCGGCATCGGAGGCGATGTCGGAAAGCGAGTAGACGCTGGCCCCGCGCGCCAGCGGGTTGGGCGCGCTGTCCACGTGCAGCGAGACGAACAGGCCCGCATTCAGGCGTCGGGCGACCGCGGCGCGATCGTCGAGGGTCAGATAGCGGTCGTCGTCGCGGGTCATTGCGACACGGACCCGCCCGCGCTTCACCAGATCGTCGCGCAGCTCGCGCGCCAGCGCCAGGGTCAGGTCCTTCTCCGCGATCTCCCCGGAAACGCTGTTCGCGCCGGGGTCGCGACCGCCGTGCCCGGCATCGATCACGACGATCGGCCGGCCGCGCGCGATTGGCGAACCATAGATGCGGTCGCTGGCCGGCGGCGGCAGGTTGACGGTCAGGCTCGTCCCCGCGGCCTCGCCGCTGCGCCCGGCGAGCGCGAGCGCGACGCCGCCGGCGACGGTCAGTGCAACAATCGCCGCACCGGCAATCCTTCGTCCTTGTCCGAACCCCGTCAGCACCCGGCCCTGCCAAACCCTTGAAGCCAAAGCCAATGTATCACGCGAAAATGGTTAAAGCGAAATTATCCACGATTTCCGCCAAGAACCGCAGGGGTGCTGTTGCGGCGACACATGCCCGGTGCTAACCGAAGTTCGATCTCCGGCCTCTCGCCGGGGAATTCGGTGCCGCGCCCAGTGTGATTGTTCGCGGCTGCACAAGGTTGACGCTTGCATGATGCCACAGAACGCCTCTCGCCCCAGTCAAATGGCGGTGACCGGCGTGTTTCTCGCGCACCGCCGCGGGATGGCGAATGCGGCAGAGGCAATTCCAACCCATCCCGCCATCGCTTCCGGCCGACAAGCCGCGGGCGTGGCCCCAATTTTTGCGCGCCCCGGCATTACGCGGCCGGCCCGGCGCGCCTGGAGAATCCACAATGTCCATGCGCATGCTGATCGATGCGCGCCACCGGGAAGAAACTCGGGTCGCGGTCGTCAAGGGAAACCGGATCGAAGAGTTTGACTTCGAGTCCGCAGAGCACAAGCAGCTCAAAGGGAATATCTATCTCGCCAAGGTGACCCGGGTCGAACCGTCGCTCCAGGCGGCGTTCATCGATTACGGCGGCAACCGCCACGGCTTCCTCGCCTTCAGCGAAATCCATCCCGATTATTACCAGATTCCGAAAGCGGACCGCGATGCGCTGCTGCGCGAAGAAGCGGAGCATGCCGCCGAGGAAGAGCGGCTGCGTTCCGCCGAATATGACGCGGGCGACGACCAGCCCTCGACGGAAGAGGTAGCCCAGGGAGGGGCGGACGAAGGCCAGATTGCGGAGGCAACCGGGACCGCGACGGCGACGACCACCGAGACCGGCACCGGCTCCGCCCGCTCGCCGGTCGACGAATCCGCTGCCGACGAGCTCCGCCGCAAGCGCCAGAACTTGCGCCGCCGCTACAAGATCCAGGACGTCATCCAGCGCCGCCAGGTGCTGCTCGTCCAGGTCGTCAAGGAAGAGCGCGGCAACAAGGGCGCGGCGCTGACAACGTACCTGTCTCTCGCCGGCCGCTATTGCGTGCTCATGCCCAACACCAGCCACGGCGGCGGCATTTCGCGCAAGATTTCGAACGGCCCGGACCGCAAGCGCTTGAAGTCGATCATGACGGACCTGAAGCTGCCCTCGACCATGGGCCTGATCGTCCGCACCGCCGGCCTGTCGCGCACCAAGGTCGAGATCAAGCGCGACTTCGACTATCTCGCGCGCCTGTGGGACGAGATCCGCGAGCGGACGCTCAAGAGTACCGCGCCCGCGCTCATTTACCGCGACAGCGATCTCATCAAACGCGCGATCCGCGACCTCTATCATCGCGAGATCGAGGAAGTGACCGTCGAGGGCGAGGAAGGCTACAAGGCCGCCCGCGGCTTCATGAAGCTCTTGATGCCGAGCCATGTCCGCCGCGTTCACCAGCACACCGACGCCACGCCCTTGTTCCAGCGGTCGGGGGTCGAGGACCAGCTGAGCGCGATGTACCAGCCGATCGTCCAGCTGAAGTCGGGCGGCTATCTCGTCATCAATCCGACCGAGGCGCTGGTTTCGATCGACATCAACTCCGGCCGGTCGACCCGCGAGCACAATATCGAGCAGACCGCCTACAACACCAATCTCGAAGCCGCGCAGGAGATCGCGCGGCAGTTGCGGCTGCGCGACATGGCCGGCCTGATCGTCATCGACTTCATCGACATGGAACAGTCGGGCCATGTGCGGAAGGTCGAGAAGGCGATGAAGGAGGCGCTCAAGAACGACCGGGCGCGCATCCAGGTCGGGCGCATCTCGAGCTTCGGGCTGATGGAGATGAGCCGCCAGCGGTTGCGTACCGGCGTGCTCGAAGCTTCGACCAAGCCCTGCCCGCATTGCGATGGGACGGGCCTGATGCGCACGGCAGCGTCTGCCGGCCTCAGCGCGCTGCGCATGGTCGAGGACGAAGCCGCGCGGGGACGCGGCGAGAGGATCCTGCTCCGCGCCGGGCGCGAGGCGGCCGTCTATGTGCTGAACAAGAAGCGGGCCGAGCTGGCCGACATCGAGCAGCGCTATGGCGTTTCGATCGAGGTCGCGATCGATGAAGGCTTCGAAGGCGCCCGAATGACCGTCGAAAGCTCCGGACCGCGCCCGACCGCCGTGCCGCGGCCCGAACCCGTTGCCGTCGACGAGGACGAGGACGAGGAGCCGATTGTCGACGACGAGGACGAGGACGAAGAGACCGTCGAGATCTCGCTCGAACGCGAAGAAGGCGGCGATGGCGACGGCGAGCGGACCGGCCGCAGGCGGCGCCGGCGTCGCCGTGGAGGCCGCGGCCGCGGCCGCCGCGACGAGGAGGCCCAGCCCATCGCCGAGGAAGCTGCCGAGCCGGCTCAGGAGGCTGAAGCACCGGCTGCTGCCGAGGAGGCACCCGCCCAGCCGAAGCGGAGCCGCAGGCGTCGCGGACGCAAAACCGAGGTCCAGCCCGAGGCCGAGGCGGTCGAGCCGGACAGCTCGCCGATGGTCGAGCGGCCGATCGAGGAAGAGCCGCCGATCGCCGAGACCGCGCCGGCCGAGGAGCCCAAGCCCAAGAGCCGCCGCCGGAAGGCCGCGAAGGCCGAGCCCGCAGTGCCGGAGCCGGCCGCGGCCGAGGCTCCGCCCGCGGAGACCGTCGACCAGGCGGCGCCTCCGGCGAAGTCGCGCAGTCGCAAACGGAAATCCGAGCCCGCGCCCGCCGAAGCCGAACCGGCCACCGTTCCGGCCGCGAACAACGACACCGCGGCGACCGACGAGGCCGGTGAGCCGCGGCGCAGCGGCTGGTGGCAGCGCACCTTCGGTTAACCCGTTTTCATGCCGGGTTCAGGGCCGGGAGTGGTAAGCGCTCGGCGATGATCGCGCCGGTGACCCGTTTCGTGCGCCAGCTGATGCTTGCCCTGATGCTCGCCGTCGCGGCGTGGCAGCCGGCCGCCGCGCAGGACAGCGACAGCGGCGCCGGCCCCTCGGTGCTTCGCGACACGGAGACCGAGGCGCTGTTCCGCGATGCCTCGCGGCCGCTGATCGAAGCGGCCAAGCTCGACCCCGACAGCGTCAAGGTCGTGCTGCTCAACGACCCCGAGATCAACGCCTTCGTCGCGACGGGGCAGACGGTCTACATCCAGTCGGGGCTGATCGAGGCCGCGGACAACGTCAACCAGCTGCAGGGCGTGATCGCACACGAGCTCGGCCACGTCGCCGGCGGGCATTCGATCCGCATCGGGGAAGGCGAGCGATCGGCGACCGGGATCACAATCGCGACCCTGGTCCTGGGCGCGCTGGCCATCGCCGCGGGCGCGGGCGAGGCCGGGATGGGGATCATGGCCGCGGGCCAACAGGCGGCGCTCGGCAATTTCCTGTCCTTCACCCGCGCCCAGGAGTCGTCCGCCGACCAGGCCGGCGCGAAATATCTGTCGGCGGCGGGGATCACCGGCAAGGGCCTGCTCGACTTCTTCGGCAAGCTCCAGAACCAGGAATACCGGCTCGCGATCTACGACAAGGACAGCTACGCCCGCACCCACCCGCTCTCGTCGGAGCGCATCCAGGCGCTGACGATGGTCTTTCACAACGATCCGGCGTGGAATCACCCGGTCGATCCGGCGCTCGACGCGCGCTTCCAGCGCGTGAAAGCCAAGCTGTTCGGTTTCCTCCAGCCTGGCCGCGCGGTCGCCAAATATCCGGAAAGCGACCAGAGCGTTCCCGCGCATTATGCCCGGGCCTACGCCTACCATATGGGCGGATACCCGGACAAAGCCGTCGCCGAGGCGAATGCCCTCCTCGCGACGAACGCGCACGATCCCTATTTCCTCGAGCTCAAGGGCCAGATTCTGCTCGAATCCGGCAAGCCGAAGGACGCGATCCCGCCCCTGCGCGAGGCGACCCAACGCTCAGGCGACGCACCGATGATCGCGGCGATGCTCGGCCACGCCCTGGTCGCGACCGAGGACCCCAAGAATTTCGCCGAAGCCAAGCAGGTGCTGAAGGCGGCGGTCGGCCGCGACAACCAGGACCCGTTCGCCTGGTACCAGCTCGGGGTCATCTATGACCGCGAGGGCGACGAGGCCCGCGCATCGCTTGCGACGGCGGAGCGCAGCAATCTCGAGGGCAATCCCAAGCTCGCCTATGCCAGCGCGCAAATGGCGATGCGCGGCATCCCCAGCGGGTCGCCGGACTGGCTAAGGGCGCAGGATATCGCCATGGTGTCGCGCACGGAGCTGGCCAAGAAAGACAAGCGCTACGCCGAGAAGGAAAAGAAAGACCAGTGACCCAAACTAACAGATCGTCGCTCTTTGGGGCGGCGGTCGCGGGGGGAGTAGTCGGGTCGGTCTTGACCGCCGCGCTGCTGTTCTTCGCGGCCCCGGAATATCTCGCCAGCCGCATCGTCCGCCAGGGCATGCTGGCCGATCCCAAGATCCTCGGCGACACCGTCGAGGCGCTCAAGGAGCAGCAATATGCGCCGGTCCTTGCTGCCTATCGCACGGCGCTCGAAACGCCGTTTGCAAGCTCGTGGAAGGGCGCTGCGAAACCCGACGTCACGATCGTCGAGTTCTTCGACTACGCCTGCCCGTACTGCAAGGCGAGCAACCCGGCCGTCGACCGGGTGATCAAGGAGGATCCGGGCGTCCGCGTCGTCTATCGCGAGTTGCCCATCCTTGGCCCGGACAGCGTGACGGCGGCCCGGTTGTCGCTGACGGCATCCGGCGCCGGCAAGTTCGCCCAGTTCCACGACACGCTGTGGGCCTCCGGCCGCCCCGCGCCGGACACCATCGGCCAGGCGTCGCAGGCCGCCGGCATATCGACCACTCCGAGCAACGATCCGGCAATCGAGGCCGAGCTCAAGCGTAATTTCCAGCTCGCCGGCCAGCTCGGCGCGACCGGTACCCCGCTGTTCGTCATCGGCAACCGCGTGATCAATGCCGCCATGGGCTACGATCAGCTCAAGGAAGCCATCGCCGCCGCTCGCCGATAGAGCAGGCCGCTCGGCGACCCGTGCATTGACTCGCGGCCCGCGCTCTCGTTTGTTCGCCGGACAACCGGGAGAGGCAGTATGCGTGGAAAGCTCGTTGTTTCGTTGGCCGCCGCGGCGCTCGGAGCCAGCGCGGCGGTGGCGCAGGCGGTGAGCGACGATCCCTACATCTGGCTGGAAGAGGTCTCCTCTCCAAAGGCGATGGACTGGGTCAACGAGCACAACGCGAAGTCGACCGCGATCCTCGAAGCCGATCCCCGCTACCCGGCTTACTACAAGGAGGCGCTGGAGATTTTCCAGGCCGAGGACCGCATCCCCTACGGTTCCTTCACTCATGGCGCGATCTACAATTTCTGGCAGGACGCGGACCACGTCCGCGGGATTCTCCGCAAGACGAGCCTCCAATCCTATTCGTCGGGCAAGCCCGAATGGACGACGGTGCTCGACATCGACGCCCTGGCCAAGGCTGAAAATGCCAACTGGGTCTACAAGGGCATGGGTTGCGCGCGTCCCGCCGAGCGGCGCTGCCTGATCAACCTGTCCGATGGCGGCGAGGACGCGGTGACGATCCGCGAATTCGACCTCGACACCGGAAAGTTCGTACCGCACGGCTTTGTCCTCCCGAAAGGCAAGCAGTCGGCGGACTGGGTCGACGAGAATACGCTGCTGGTGGCCCGGGAATGGAAGAAGGGCGACCTCGGCCGGACCGGCTACCCCTATATCGTCAAGCGATTGAAGCGCGGCCAGCCGCTGTCGGCCGCGGTCGAGGTGTTCCGCGGCAAGCCGACGGACGGCGGTTACGGCACCGGCGGCGGCGTCATTCGCGACGGAAAGAACAACACGCTGCCGGTGATTTTCCGGTCGCTCGATACCTGGACCTCGGAAACCTACATTCTCGGGCCCAAGGGCGTGCGGCGCATCGCCATCCCGCTCAAGTCCGGGCTTGCCGACATGGTCGACGGGCGCGTGATCGTATCGTTGCGCGAGGACTGGACTCCGCCGCGCAGCCGCAAGAGTTTCCCCGCGGGCTCGATCGTCGCGCTCAATCTCGCCGAGCTGAAGGCGGACCCGGCGCACCCCAAGCCGACGCTGGTTTATGCGCCCGGCCCGCGGCAGTCGTTCCAGGGCACCGCCTCGTCGAAGAACGTGCTGATGGTCTCGATCCTCGATAATGTTCGCGGCCGCATCCTGCAGTTCAAGCCGGCGCCGAACGGCAAATGGACTCACGAGGCCATGGACCTTCCCGACAATTCGTCGGTCTACGTCGCCGCCACCGACAGCCACAGCGACAAGGCTTTCGTCGGCTTCACCAACTTCGTCACTCCGCCGGCCTTGTGGCTCGCCAACGCTGCAAGCGGCGATGCCCATCAAATCATGGTCCAACCGCCGAAGTTCGACGCGTCGAACATCGTCGCCGAGCAGCGCGAAGCGGTTTCGACCGACGGAACCAAAATCCCCTATTTCCTCGTGCACCGCCGCGACATGAAGCTCGACGGCAACAACCCGACCCTGCTCTATGGCTACGGTGGGTTCGAGGACACCGAGACGCCATTCTACTCCGCGACCAACGGCAAGCTGTGGCTGGAAAAGGGCGGAGTCTTCGCGCTCGCCAACATCCGCGGCGGCGGCGAGTTCGGCCCGGCATGGCACGAAGCCGGGCTCGGGACCAAGCGCCAGATCATCTACGACGATTTCGCGGCGGTCGGCAAAGACCTGATCGCGACCAAGGTCACGAGCCCGCGCCGGCTCGGCATCCAGGGCGGCTCCAACGGCGGGTTGCTCGTCGGCGTCGAGTTCATCCAGCATCCCGAGTTGTGGAACGCCGTGCTGATTGAGGTGCCCCTGCTCGACATGATCCGCATTTCCAAGATCGCCGCCGGCGCGTCGTGGGAAGGCGAATATGGCAGCGTCGACAAGGATCCGGCGGTCCGCGCCTTTTGGGAGAAGACTTCGCCCTACCAGAACCTCCGCAAGGACGGAAAATATCCCGTGCCGTTCATCTTCACGACGACCAAGGACGACCGGGTCGGCCCGCAGCACGCGCGCAAGTTCGCGGCGCGGATGGAGGAATACAGCCTGCCCTTCTATTATTACGAGAACACCGAAGGCGGACATGCGGCGGGCGCGAACCTCAAGCAGGCGGCGCACACCAACGCGCTCGAAAAGGTCTACCTGACGCGCAAGCTGATGGACCCGGTCGAACCTAGCCCTTGAAGCCCTGGGCGATGACATACCATTCGCTCGAGCCCTTGCGGCTCGCGGGCGGCTTGGCGTGCTTCACGGTCGCAAAGTTGCGCTTGAGCACGGCGACGAGTTCGTTGTCGGCGCCCCCGGCAAGCACTTTGGCGACATAGGCGCCGCCCGGACGCAGCACCTCACGCGCGAACTCTAACCCGGCCTCGACCAGCGCCATGGTGCGCAAATGGTCGGTCTGAGGGTGCCCGACGGTGTTCGCCGCCATGTCGGACAGGACGAGGTCGGCGGGGCCGCCGAGCGCCTCCTTCAGTCGCTCCGGCGCCGCCTCGTCCATGAAATCCATTTGCAGGATGGCGACGTCGTCGATCGGATCGGTCGGCAGAAGGTCGATACCGACCACCCTCGCCTGCGGCACGCGCCGCCGCACGACCTGACTCCACCCGCCCGGCGCAATGCCGAGGTCGACCACGGCCTTGGCGCCCTTCAAGAGCCCGAAACGCTCGTCGAGCTCGAGCAGCTTGTACGCCGCGCGGCTGCGGTAATTCTCGGCCCTGGCGCGCTGAACGTAGGGATCGTTGAGCTGCCGCTCGAGCCAGCGCGTGGACGAAATTTTGCGGCCCTTTGCGGTGCGGATGCGCTTCAAAGCGGCCAGCCGTCGCGCGCCATCAGCGACCGCAAGATGCCTTCGCGGATGCCGCGGTCGGCGATGCCGAGATTCTTGGCCGGCCAGATCTCGATGATCGCCTCGAGGATCGCACAACCCGCGACGACCAGGTCCGCGCGCTCGGTACCGATGCACGGCAGGGTCGAGCGTTCGTCATAATCCATTCCAGAGATCATCCCGCTGATCTTCTGCATTGCCTCGATCGGGACGTGCAGCCCATCCACCGCGCGCCGGTCATAGGACGGGAGCGCGAGATGGACGCTCGCGAGGGTCGTCACCGTGCCGCTGGTGCCGAGCAGCCGAATCCCGTTGCGCGTTTCGGGCAGCATGGTCGCGAAATTGGCGAAGGCCCGGCGGGCGCGCTCGCGCATCCGCTTGTACGCCTTGAGCCGGTCGGGGCCTTCGAGCGCTTCCTTTCCCTCGCTCTCGGTCAGCGAGACGACGCCCCAGGGCGCGCTCCACCAGGCCCGGATCTTGGGTGTGCCGTCGACATGGTCGATCAGCACCAGCTCGGTCGAGCCGCCACCAATGTCGAAGATCAGGGCCGGGCCGTCGCCGGGCTCCAGGAGCTTGTGGCAGCCGAGCACGGCGAGCCGCGCCTCCTCGGCGGGCTCGATGATGTCGAGGACGACACCGGTTTCGTCACGCACCCGCTCGACGAACTCGCGGCCGTTGGCGGCGCGGCGGCAGGCCTCGGTCGCGACCGAGCGAGAAAGCGAAACGTTGCGGCGCCGCAATTTGTCAGCGCAGATACCAAGGGCATCGACGGCGCGGTCCATCGCATCATCCGACAGCGCATTCGAGCGCGACAGGCCTTCGCCGAGGCGGACGATCCGCGAGAAAGCGTCGATGACGGTGAATCCGCTGTCGTTGGGCCGCGCGATCAGCAGCCGGCAATTATTGGTGCCGAGGTCGATCGCGCCATAGGTGTGGCGGTGATCCCGCCTGCGCGGCGGCCTTTTTTCCAACGGCCCGCCCGGCTGCGTATTCTTATGCAGCAGGGCCGGCGTACTGGCGGCTTGCTGCGCCATGATGCACGCCCGTTCCTGTCCTTCACCGCGGCAAATTCGCGGCTGACTTGAGCCGTTTTAATCACAATTTTAGGGCGTTGGGCAAGTCAGAGAGGGTTTTTGGGCCAGCGTTGACACGCTCCGGAGCCCTTTCTATCTCGCCCGCAATCCGCCGCATCGAGGCGTTGCCCCGTCGTCTAATGGTAAGACTACGGACTCTGACTCCGTCAATCGTGGTTCGAATCCACGCGGGGCATCCATCCTGCCGTTCCGGAACGTAATCGCATGACTGCTGCCCCCACGCTGTCGTTCATCGTCGA
>DATEIK010000050.1:0-4836 GCA_035279065.1 Sphingomicrobium sp.
CGGCGGCTGTTGATCGCTTCGGACACTTTCATCGAACGCTCTCGCTCTGATTCATCTTCGCCCCGAACGGTATCAGCTTTCCTCCCCTTGGCGGAACCCGCCACGGGGAAGACTTGATGAGCATGTGAGCTTTGATTCTGGCGCGCGAGAAAGTGTTGTCATCCTGAGAGCTTGTGAATTTATCGACGGACGTCGAGCTGCTGGGTACGCCTTCGGTGAGGGCCGCCTTGTTGAAGTTCTGTGCGCATGGGAGTCGTTCGCTGGCGGATTGGAAGCAAGTGGGCGAACATGACGGTAAGAGGATCAGATAGCGTATCGGCTTGGCCACGTCGATTGTCGGCGTCGGAGAAGGCGCGGATCGTATCGGAGAGTTTCGAGTCGGGAGCCAAGGTGTGCGCGGTTGCGAGCCGGCATGGCGTTCCGGCGAACCTGCTTTCGTACTGGCGCCGGCGATCGCGGTTGGAGGCGGGCGTGGTGGAGGAGGTGAAGTTCCTTCCGGTGGTGGCACCGTCCGTCGGGCGGCCGGTGGCGGCGCCTGGGAACATCGAGATCGAGCTATCGGGCGGCGTCGTGGTGCGGGTTGACGCGGCGGTCGACGGGGCGGCGCTGGACCGGGTGCTGCGGGTGTTGCGATGATCGGCCTGTCGGCGGAGACACGGGTTTGGCTGGCGAGTGGGGCGACCGACATGCGCCGCGGGTTCGACGGTCTGGCGCTGCTGGTGCAGGAGACGCTGCGGCGCGATCCGCATTGTGGGCATCTATTCGTGTTCCGCGGCAAAGCCGGCAGGCTGATCAAGGTTCTGTGGCACGACGGCCATGGGCTGTGCCTGTTTGCCAAGCGGCTGGAGCGCGGTCGCTTCGTGTGGCCGCGCACGGCGGGGGAGGCGGTGACTATCACGCCGGCGCAGCTCGGCTATCTGCTGGAGGGCATCGATTGGCGGTTCCCCCAGCAGACGTGGCGGCCGCGCGCCGCCGGGTGATGCGGGTCGACAAGGGATGGTGCGACAAGTCGGCTCGGGGGTCAATTGGTGGTTGCATAGCGTATGGATAATACGCCCAATGCAGAGGTGACCTCACCGCTCGACGCTCCCTTGCCCGACGATGTCGAGACGCTGAAGGCACTGCTGCTGGCCGAGCGTCAGATGCATCGCCTCGAGATCGAGAAGCTCGAGCACACGATCGCCAAGCTGCGCCACCAACGGTTCGGGCAATCGGCCGAGCGCGGCGCGCTGCTCGACCAGCTCGAGCTGCAACTGTTCGAGCTCGAGGAGAATGCCGCGCAGGCCGAGACAGCGGCGCAGGTCGCCAATCCAGCCGAGACGGTGACGGTGGCGTCATTCGATCGCCGCAAGCCGGCGCGCCGTCCATTGCCGGAGCACCTGCCGCGCGAGCGCGTGGTCCATCCGGCGCCGTCGTGCTGCCCGTGCTGCGGCGGGACGCTGCACAAGCTGGGCGAGGACGTGACCGAAATGCTGGAGCTGGTGCCGCGTCAATGGAAGGTGATCCAGCATGTCCGCGAGAAGCTGTCGTGCCGATCGTGCGAGAAGATCACCCAGCCGCCGGCGCCGTCGCACCCGATCGCGCGCGGGCGGGCCGGTCCGGGGCTGCTGGCGCACGTGCTGTTCGGCAAGTACGGCCTGCACCTGCCGCTGACCCGCCAGAGCACGACCTTTGCCCGCGAGGGCGTGCCGCTCGACGTCTCGACGCTCACCGACTGGGTCGGTGCTTCAGCGGCGACGCTGATGCCGCTGGTCGAGGCGATCCGTGCCCACGTGTTCGCGGCCGAGCGCATCCACGCCGACGAGACGACGGTGCCGGTGCTTGCCCTCGGCAAGACCCGCACCGGACGGCTGTGGACCTACGTGCGTGACGACCGGCCGTTCGGCGGCCCTGCTGCGCCGGCGGCAGTCTACTTCTACTCGCCCGATCGCGGCGGCAAGCACCCGCAGGCTCATCTGGCGAGCTATGCCGGCCTGATGCAGGCCGATGCCTACGCCGGCTTCGGCGCACTCTACGAGGCAGGCCGCCAGCCCGGGCCGATCGTCGAGGCCGTCTGTTGGGCCCATGCCAGGCGCAAGCTGTTTGATCTGGCGCGCCTCAACAAGGCGCCGATCGCCATCGAGGCCGTCCGGCGCATCGATGCCCTGTTCGCCACCGAGCGCGAGATCAACGGCAAGTCGACCCAGGAACGCCATCGCGTGCGCCAGGAGCGCAGCCGGCCGCGGGTCGACGCGCTGGAGACCTGGCTGCGCGAGCAGTACGACAGGCTCTCCCCGGCCAACAAGGTCGCACAGGCGATCGCCTACAGCCTCAACCGCTGGGACGGCCTGGTCCGCTTCCTCGACGATGGCCGCCTGTGCATGACCAACAATGCCGCCGAACGGGCGCTGCGCGGCATCGCCGTCGGCCGCCGCAACTGGACCTTCGCCGGTTCCGACACCGGCGGACAGCGCGCCGCGGCGATCTACACCCTGATCGAGACCGCCAAGCTCAACGACATCGATCCCCAAGCATGGCTCGCCGACATGCTCGCCCGGCTGCAGGACCACCCGGCAAGGCGGATCGACGAGCTGCTGCCGTGGAACAACAAACCCCTGCACCGGCAAAGGGACGCAGCATAGCCTCACGCTTCGGCTTACGATCCCACCTTCAAAAACCCCACTCGCTACCACTGCTCTCGCTAGCCTCCCAGTCAGCCAGCACTCTTCTCACGCGCGACACTGCCCTAACCCGTCTTCGCGGATTGGGCCGTTTTGAGGAACGGGTTTGAGTGGAATCAATGAGTTAGCCGCAAAGGTCTTCACTACAAAGGAGTGGCGCGGTGAAGATCGGTGGCTGCGATTTTGGGAGGTTGCTGGGCGGGCAGAGAGAGCTTGAGCCGATCGATCAGGAGCTTGAGCTCGGGCTCGGGCTGAGTGTATCGGGTAAGCACGATCTCACGGCCGTCTGTGGTCGGCAGATGGACGTCGATCATCTGGACGGCGGCGAACTTCTCGAGCGCGCTACGCGCGGTAAGGCCGGGCGCCAAGGCATGCAGGCGGCGTGTCAGGGTTACATGCAGGCAGTAGGCCATGAAGGCGATGAAGACGTGGGCTTCGATCCGCTTTTCGTGTTGGTGGAAGATGGGTCGGATGGCGAGGTCGCCCTTGAGGTTCCTGAAGGCCTCTTCGACGGCAACGAGCTGGATATAGTATTGCCAGAGCAGCGCAGGATCGTTGTCGGTGAGATTGGTGCGCAGCAGGTAGCGGCCCTCGCGACGGCGGACGGTGCGCAGCTTCTTGCGGTCGAGGGCGAAGGTGAAGGCGGCGGTCTTCTTGTCGGTCACGATGGTGACGAGACGCCAGGCGCCGGGTGCCTTTGATCTGGCGGCGCCGAGCTTCATCAGCAGTTCCTCGCGCGAGATCTCCATGGCGGCGATTTGCTTCAGCCGCTTCCACAGCCACTTCAGCTGGCGCCGGCGCATGGCGCGTTCCTTGGTCACGCGGTCGAAGCTCTGGGCGAAGACATAGAGCTCGCCGTCCTCGGCGAGCAGCTTGACCTGCACGCCTTGGCGGACCTCCTGCCACGGCTTGTCCAGCAGGTGCTTCTCCAGCCGGTTCAACCGTCCCTTGGGCGTGCCGGCGATGTACTGCACCGGCGGATCGCTGGCGCGCATCTCGGCCAGCACCGCCTCGGTCGGCACGCCGCGGTCCATCACCCAGACCCGCCGCGCCTTGCCGTATTGCCGCTCGATGCCGGCGAGGAAGGAGCGCAGCGTCTTGCTGTCGGAGGTGTTGCCAGGCAGCACCTCGTAAGCCAGCGGCAGGCCCTCGGGCGTGACCACCAGGGCGATCACCACCTGCGGGCAGTCGGGCCGCTTGTCGCGGCTGTAGCCGTGGCGTCGCTTGCTGCCCTCCGGCAGGTCGGCCGCGTTGACCTCGAAGTAGGTGCTCGTCAGGTCGTAGAGCAGCACGTCGAACTCGACGTTGAACAGGTCGCGCCAGCGCTCGACGAGATGGCAGAACAGCGCCTCCTTGTGCTCCAGCAGAAGGTCGTGGCAGGCATAGAGCTTGTGCGCCTCGGCCAGGCCGAAATCGCCGCCCAGCAGGTCGGCCATCGCGCTGTTGCCGAACCATTCGCGGTGCAGCCGCCATTCGCTGCCCGGCGCGATCAGGCGGTAGCACACCAGGACCCGCAGGATCTCGTCCCACCGCGTGTTCTTGCGGCTCGGCGGCAGGCGCTCGGCCCAGAAGCGGTCGAGCTGTAGTTCATTCCACAACTGTCCGGCCAGCCAGCATGCGCCCCATTGCCGAGGACGGCACAGCCGCAGCGCCGACAGCCGAAGCTGCACCGTGGCGGCGCCGGCGCCGACAACGTCGCAGCCATCCTCGGCGAACAGGGCCAGGGTCCGCGGCCGGCCGGCGTCCTCGTCGAACACTTCAATGGCCTTGCGCCACGCCGCCGCCTGCGAGGAGTTGATCTCCCCGAGATACAGCACATGCCGCTGCACCATTCGTCCGCCCGTGACGCGCTTGTTCTCGACGATCGACCAGTAGTTATGGACCTTGCCGTCCTTCTTTCGCTCGATGCGCCGCAGGAACATGACGCGACACTATGCACACCAGGATCGGCATGAAAACAGGGTAGGTCTTCACTACACGTCTTATCGCAAAAGTTGAAATCAACTTCTCTGATTTATCAACCACTTGCGACGCCAAAAAATCTGCCGATGGCTGTTTTGCGCTCCCAATCCGCGAAGACGGGCTAGCCAGGGAGGAAAATCATGACGGAGGAAATCATGTTCCTCCCTGCGCGCGAGCGCGGGGAGGTGGCGCCGTCATACGGCGACGGAGGGGT
>DATEIK010000051.1:0-14035 GCA_035279065.1 Sphingomicrobium sp.
GGCTCGTAATAATCGTCGATCTCGGGCAGGTCCGGATTGGCGAAGATGTTCGCCAGCACGCGCCAGCGCGAGCCGATGCGCGGCTCGATCTTGCCGTTCTTCTTGCGATGCCAGCCGCCGTTCCATCTCTTCTGGTTCTCCCACTCCTTGGGGAAACCGATTCCGGGCTTGGTTTCGACGTTGTTGAACCAGGCGTATTCGACGCCTTCGCGGCTGGTCCAGACGTTCTTGCAGGTGACCGAGCAGGTGTGACAGCCGATGCACTTCTCGAGGTTCAGGACCATTGCGACCTGGGCACGTACCTTCATTACTTTATACTCCCTCAGGCAGCCGCAACCGGCTGCGCCGGCTCGTCCATCCAGTCGACCTTGTTCATCTTGCGCACGACGACGAACTCGTCGCGGTTGGAGCCCACGGTCCCATAGTAATTGAAGCCGTAGGCCTGGTGCGCGTAGCCGCCGATCATGTGCGTCGGCTTGGTGATGGTGCGCGTCACGCTGTTGTGAATGCCGCCGCGCATGCCGGTGATCTCCGACCCCGGCACGTTCACGATCTTCTCCTGCGCGTGGTACATCATGCACATGCCGGAGGGGACGCGTTGACTGACGACGGCGCGCGCGGTCAGGGCTCCGTTGAGGTTGAACGCCTCGATCCAGTCATTGTCCTCGATCCCCGCGCGCTTCGCATCCTCCTCGGAAATCCAGACCACCGGACCGCCCCGGTTGAGCGTCAGCATCAGCAAATTGTCCGAGTAGGTCGAGTGAATGCCCCACTTCTGGTGCGGCGTGATGAAGTTCAGCACCAGCTCGCCGTTGCCATTGCCCATCTTGCCCAGCACGGGCTCGATGACCTTGGTGTCGATCGGCGGCTTGTAGGTGGTGAACCCTTCGCCGAACGCGCGCATCCAAGGATGATCCTGATAGAGCTGCTGCCTCCCCGTGAGCGTCCGCCACGGGATCAGCTCGTGGACGTTGGTCCAGCCCGCATTGTAGCTGACCTTTTCGCTTTCGATCCCCGACCAGGTCGGCGAGGAGATGATCTTGCGCGGCTGCGCCTGGACGTCGCGGAAGCGGATCTTCTCATCCTCGCGGGTGAGTGCCAAATGCGCATGCTCGCGGCCGGTGAACTCGCTCAAGGCCTCCCACGCCTTCACGGCAACCTCGCCGTTGGTCTCGGGCGCGAGGCTCAGGATCACCTCGCAGGCATCGATGTCGCTTTCGATCCTAGGCATACCCTTGGACACGCCCTCGTCGGTGACCGTGCCGTTCAGGCGCCCAAGGAAATCGACCTCATGATCGGTGTTCCAGCTGATGCCCTTGCCGCCGTTGCCGAGCGTTTTGAGCAGCGGCCCCAATGAGGTGAACTTCTTGTAGGTGTCGGGATAGTTGCGTTCGACCGTGATCACCGCCGGCATGGTCTTGCCGGGCAGCGGGTCGCATTCGTCCTTCTTCCAGTCCTTGACGTCGAGCGGCTGCGCGAGCTCGCCGGGGCTGTCGTGCTGCATCGGCAGAAGGACGACGTCGGTCTCTTCACCGAGATGCCCTTCGCACTGTTCGGAGAAGCTTTTCGCGATCCCCTTGAAGATCTCCCAGTCGCTGCGCGCCCCCCAGGCCGGATCCACCGCTTTCGACAGCGGGTGGATGAACGGATGCATGTCCGAGGTGTTGAGGTCGTTCTTCTCGTACCAGGTCGCGGTCGGAAGGACGATGTCGGCATAGACGCAGGTGGTCGACATGCGGAAGTCGATGGCGACCAGCAGGTCGAGCTTGCCCTCGGGCGCCTGATCGCGCCACACGACCTCCTCGGGCTTGAGCGCGCCCTCCTCGCCCAGGTCCTTGCCCTGGACGCCGTGCTGCGTCCCGAGCAAATGCTTGAGGAAATATTCGTGGCCCTTGCCCGAGGAGCCGAGCAGGTTCGAGCGCCATACGAAAAGGTTGCGCGGGAAGTTCCTCGGATTGTCGGGATCCTCGCACGATAGTTTCAGCTCGCCGGACTTGAGCTCGCGCGCGACCTTCACGCCCGCGGCCTCGCCCTTGAGGTTGCGTCCGACCTCGAGGGGATTGGTCTCGAGCTGCGGCGCCGACGGAAGCCAGCCCATGCGCTCCGCCCGCACGTTGAAGTCGATCAACGTGCCCGAGACTTCGACGTCGCTGGTCGGCGACGCGATCTCGTTCGTCGCCAGCTTCTCGTAGCGCCACTGATCAGTGTGCGCGTACCAGTAGCTGGTGCCGTTCATGTGCCGCGGCGGCCGGTGCCAGTCGAGCGCGAACGCTAGCGGAGTCCAGCCGGTCTGCGGCCGCAATTTCTCCTGGCCGACATAATGCGACCAGCCGCCGCCGGACTGGCCGACGCAGCCGCAGAACACCAGGAGATTGATGATCCCCCGGTAGATCATGTCCATATGGTACCAGTGGTTCACACCGGCCCCGAGGATGATCATCGACTTGCCGTTCGTCTTCTCGGCGTTGGTCGCAAAGTCGCGGGCGGTCGCGATGATCTGCTCGCGCGGAACGCCGGTGATCTTCTCTGCCCAGGCCGGCGTGTAAGGCGTGTCGTCGTCGAACGAGCTTGCGGCGAGGCCGCCGAAGCCCCGGTCGACGCCGTAATGCGCGACGAGGAGATCGTGCACGGTCGCCACCAGGGTCTCGCCCTCGGCGAGCTGCAGCTTCTTCACCGGGACGTTGCGGCGGAGAACGTCGCCGTGGTCGGTGCTGGTGAAATAGGGACTCTGCGGGCCTGACCCGAAATAAGGGAAATCGACGGCCGCGAGCTCGTCGCGACCCTCAGCGAGGCTGAGGGCGAGCTTCACCTCGCGGCCGTCTCCTGCCCCCTCCTGCAGGTTCCATTGGCCCTTGTCGCCCCAGCGGAAGCCGATCGACCCCAAAGGCGTCACAATGCCGCCGCTGATTTCATCGAACGCGACGGTCTTCCACTCGGGATTGTTCGCTTCGTCGAGCGCATAGTCGAAATCCGACGCCCGGACGAAGCGCTCGGGCACGTAGGCGTCGCCGCGCTTCACCAGCCGCACCAGCATCGGCATGTCCGAATATTTGCGGCAATAGTCGCGGAAATAGTCCGCCTGCCGGTCGACGTGGAACTCCTTGAGGATGACGTGGCCCATGGCCATCGCCAGCGCGCTGTCGGTGCCCTGCTTGGGCGCCATCCACAAATCGGCGAACTTGGCGGCCTCCGAATAATCGGGACAGACGACGACCGACTTCGCGCCCTTGTAGCGGACCTCGGTGTAGAAATGCGCGTCGGGGGTGCGGGTCTGCGGGACGTTCGAGCCCCACAGCATCAGGAACGTCGAATTGTACCAGTCGGCGCTTTCGGGAACGTCGGTCTGCTCGCCCCAGGTCTGCGGGCTCGATGCCGGTAAGTCGCAATACCAGTCGTAGAAGCTGAGCGGCACGCCGCCGATCAGCGACAAATAGCGCGAGCCGGCGGCATAGCTCACCATCGACATCGCCGGGATCGGCGAGAAGCCGGCGATGCGGTCGGGGCCATATTCCTTGGCGGTGTAGACGTTGGCCGCGCCGATGATCTCGTTCGCTTCTTCCCAGGTGACCCGGACGAAGCCGCCCATGCCGCGGGCCTTCTTGTAGCTTTCGGCATATTCCGGCGTTTCGACGATCGTCTTCCACGCCTCGACCGCATCGGCGGCTTCAGCGCGCACGGTCCGCCACAGCTTCACCAGCTTCTTGCGGATCAGCGGGTGCTTCGCCCGGTTGGCGCTGTAGAGATACCAGCTGTAGCTCGCGCCGCGCGCGCATCCGCGCGGCTCATGGTTCGGCAGGCCCGGCCGCGTCCGCGGATAGTCCGTCTGCTGGGTCTCCCAGGTGACGATCCCGTCCTTGACGTAGATCTTCCACGAGCAGCTGCCGGTGCAGTTCACGCCGTGCGTCGAGCGCACGACCTTGTCGTGACTCCAGCGGCCGCGATAGCCGTCCTCCCAGCTGCGGTCCTCGTTGGTGACCACGCCGTGACCGTTGGAGAACGTGCCGACGTTCTTCCGGAGGAAGGTCAGGCGGTCGAGAAAATGGCTCATTCTAATCCCCGCGAGGTGGGCATCGCTGCACCGCCACTATCCGATGAGCAGCGGGAGCGATTGATGCAGATCATGAGGCGGGAAATGCCGTTGCCGACGCTCCGCCGATATACGGGATGTTCCGGACATGATGAGCCCCGGCCGAAGGGACCGGGGCTCGAATTGCTTCTCTATTCGGCCGGCACGAGTCCTGGCGGATAGGATGGCCGAGCGGCCTGTATCGGCGGTCTTGCGACAGCTGCAACATCCGCAGCTTCGCCGAGGCCTTCCATTTCCGGCAGCTGCGGGAGTCCGCGAAGCTGCGGAACCTTGCGGCGCTCCATCCGGCGGATCGCGAGATGCATCCATGCCATCGCGCCGGACACCAGGGCGAACAGCAGCATGAAGCAGCTGGTCCAGACGCCGGTCAGGTCGGCCATCGCGCCGAACGCGATCGGGAGCGCGAAACCGCCGAGGCCGCCGATCATTCCGACCAGCCCGCCGACCGATCCGACATTGTCGGGATAATAGACGGGGATGTGCTTGTAGACCGCGGCCATGCCGAAGCTCATGAACATGCCGAGGACGAACGTAAGGGTGGCGAACGGAACGATGCCCATCGCCAGCGTGAACTCGACCGGACCCTTGATTCCCTGAACGACATAATGGGTGGTCGGATAGCTCAGCAGGAAGGTCGCGACGATCGACACCCCGAAGGTCCAGTACATGACGTTCCGCGCGCCGAACCTGTCGGATAGCCAGCCGCCCGCCGCGCGCAGGACGCTTCCGGGAAGCGAGAAGGCGGTGGCGAGGATTCCGGCCATGCCGACCTTCAGCCCGTAGGCGCCCATGTAGTAGCGGGGCAGCCACAGCGCCAAAGCGACGAACGCGCCGAACACGAACGCGTAATAAATGGCGAAACGCCACACCTGCAGCTTTGCAAGCGGCGCGAGCTGGGCAGCGAATGTCGGTGCAGTCGCACCGGATCTGCGCTGGCTCGCGGTGAGCGGGTCGTCCTTCGTGAAGAGGAAAAAGCCGATCGCCACAAGGGCGAGCGCCCCCGCCCAGATGCGCGCGACGGCGATCCAGCCGAGCGCGACCATCAGGAACGACGCCGAGTTGGTGATCGCGGCGCCGAGCGTGCCCATGCCGAAGATGCCGAGCGCCGTGCCGGTGCGCTCCCCGGGATACCAGCGCGCGACATAGGCGACGCCCGCGGAGAAGCTCCCGCCGGCGACGCCCATGAACAAGGCGGCAATGAGGAACTGCGGATAGGTGTGGGCGAAAGACAGCAGGAAGGCTGCCGCCGCTGCCGTCAGCATCACCAGCGGCATGACCCTGCGCCCGCCGAACCGGTCGGCGAGAATGCCGATGAACAGGCGCGATACCGCGCCGGTCAGGATCGGAGTTCCCACGAGCAGCCCGAATTCGGTGTCGTTCAGGCCGAGATCCTTCTGGATCCTGATCCCGATGATCGAGAAGATCGTCCACACCGCGAAGCAGGCCGTGAAAGCGATCGTGCTGGCGGCGAGCGCGCCCCGCCGCTGGCCTTCCGTAACATTCATGAGCTGGTTCATTGCTTCATCCCGATGGTGGACGGGGGGCGTCCGCGCTTTCCTTTTGCGAAAGAGACGCCTCGCTCCGCTACGAATTCGGCGGTGTCACATTGGGCGAGCGTGATCGTTGATCTGAATCACCGATGCGATCAGGGATATTACGGAGGAGAAGAGCGCATGAGCGAGGCCAGCCAGATCAGCGATACGCCCGAAGTCGAACTCCCCGGTACAGCCGGGCAGGTCGCAAAGGAGAAGCCCGAGTTGTGGCGGGCTTTCCAGGCCCTCGGAGCTGAAACCGGAAAAGCGGGACCCTTGAGCGAGCGGGAGCAGCGCCTCGTCAATCTGGCGCTCGCCATCGGCGGGGACAGCGAAGGGGCCACCCACTCGCACGCGCGCCGCGCGCTCGCCGAAAGGCTCTCCGCCGACGAGCTCGACCATGTTGCATTCCTCGCGATCACGACGCTGGGCTGGCCGCAGGCGGTCCGCGGCCTGACCTGGATCCGCGACGTCACCCGACCATAGAAAAAGCCCCGGCCAGTGAAGGGTGGGCGACCGGGGCTGTTTCATGCCCAGGAAGGCTGGGCTGGGGAGGAACCGGTGCCGGAAGGGGATCTCGGCACCGGATACGAGTTTCATCGCCAATCCGTGGAGCGCCAGCGATGATTCAGATCAATTCTGCGCGGCGATCAGCCGCCGGTGACGCTCATATGCCGCGCAACCGCCGGACGCGCAGCCTCGATCCGGAACTGGTGTCCCCTGGGCTTGCCGGCAAGGAGCTGGTCCAGAGCCTCGTTCACCCGCTCCGCGCCCCCGCGGCGCAGCAGGTCGCGCAGCTCGACCTTCTGGTCATGGCCCAGGCAGCCGAACACCGTTCCAGTCGCCGCAACGCGGATGCGGTTGCAGCCGTCGCAGAAATTATGGGTCAGCGGCGTGATCATGCCGAGACGGATGCCAAGGCCGTCCACCTCATAATAACGTGCCGGGCCGCCGGTCCGTGCGAGCGAAGGGATCAGCCGGAACTCCTGACCGAGCGCCTCGCGCACGCCGCTCAGCGGCAGATAATGTGCGGTGCGGTCCTCCTCGACCTCGCCGAGCGGCATGGTCTCGATGAGCGTCAGATCGTGACCCTGAGTCCCGCACCACCGCAGCATCGGCGCGATCTCGTCCTCATTGAGGCCGCGCAGCGCGACCATGTTGATTTTGATCTTCAGGCCCGCGCCCGCTGCAGCGTCGATTCCGCCGAGGACCTGCGCGAGTTCCCCGCGACGCGTGATGTGCCGGAACCGCTCGGGATCGCGGCTGTCGAGACTGACATTGATCCGGCGGAGCCCGGCATCGAACAACATCTGCGCATGCCGCGCGAGCTGGGTGCCATTGGTCGTCATCGTCAGCTCGTCGAGGCCGTTGACGATCCTGCGCCCGAGCTCTGGCACCAATTGGTCGATGCCCTTGCGCACCAGAGGCTCCCCGCCAGTGAGCCGGATCCGCCTCACCCCGTGACCGATGAAGATGTCCGCGAGCTCCACGATCTCCTCGAGGGTGAGCACGTCCTTGCGTGGAAGGAAGGTCATATGCTCGGCCATGCAATAGCGGCAGCGAAGGTCGCAGCGGTCGGTGACCGACATGCGCACATAGCTGATCCGCCGCCCGAACCCGTCGATCATCGGCTTTGAGAAGGTCACGCTCTCTTCCACGCCCATTTGTCTCGACGCCTACCCGCGGCTCCTGTTCCATCGGTGATCTAGATCAACGTGGGCCGGCGCCGAATCCGTAGCTTCCCTTAGGATGATCAGCCACGACACATTCGCGCGTTATGCGGCGATGCGCGTTCCGCGCTACACCAGCTACCCGACGGCTCCGCATTTCTCCGCCGCGGTCGGCGAGACGCAGTACCGCTCCTGGCTTCGCTCGTTGTCCGCCGACGAGTCGGTCTCCCTGTATCTCCACATCCCCTTCTGCCGCGAGATGTGCTGGTATTGCGGCTGCCATACGACTGTCACCAAACGGAAGGCGCCGGTCAGCCGCTATGTTGCGGTGCTGGCGCGCGAGATGAAGCTTGTCGCCGAAGCCGCGGCACGCAAGCTGAAGATCGGCCATGTCCACTGGGGCGGCGGCTCGCCGACCCTGCTTTCGCCCGACGATGTGGCCATGGTCCGTGGAACAATCAAAGAGCATTTCCTCATCGACCCGACCGCCGAGAGCGCGGTCGAGATCGATCCGAGGACCTTGACGCCCGAGCTGGCCTCCGCGTTCGCCCACGCCGGGGTCAATCGCGCGAGCATCGGGGTCCAGACCTTCGACCGGAAGGTCCAGGAGGCGATCAACCGCATCCAGCCGTTCGAGACGGTCGCCGCAGCGGTTCGGATGCTCCGCGAGCGCGGCATCCCGGCAATCAACTTCGACCTCATCTACGGATTGCCGTTCCAGACCGTCGCATCGTGCCTCGACACGGTCGAACAGGCGCTTCGGCTGCAGCCCGACCGCCTGGCCGTCTTCGGCTACGCCCATGTGCCCGGTTTCAAGCCGCACCAGCGCAAGATCGACGAGAGCGCGCTCCCCGCCCCTCCAGAGCGGCACGAGCAAGCGGAGGCAATCGCCCGGGAGCTGATGGTCCGTGGCTATCGCCAGGTGGGGCTCGACCATTTCGCGCTCCCCGGCGACAGCCTCGCCGCCGCCGCCGAGACCGGGACGCTGCGCCGCAACTTCCAGGGCTACACCACCGATCCGTGCACGACGCTGATCGGCTTCGGCGCCTCGGCGATCGGGCGCCTCCCGGACGGCTTCGTCCAGAACGCCACCCGCATCCCCGATTACGAAAGACGCATCGCCGGCGGCCAGCTGGCCACCGTCCGCGGCTACCAGCTCAGCGCAGATGACCGCCGGCGGGCGTCAATCATCGAGCAGTTGATGTGCGACTATCATGCACACATTGGCTCCGTTGATGCGTCTTTGGATCAGCTCGTGAGAGATGGGCTGGTCCGCCGCTCGGGCGGTTGGATCCAGATCGTTGAGGACGCGCGTCCGCTGGTCCGTGCAATCGCCGCGGCTTTCGACGCCAATCTTGCCGCCTCGACCGTTCGGCACACCTGCGCGGTCTAGCGCGCAGGCGCGTGGATATTTGCGGTCCGTGATCCGGGGAACTCCCTAACTACTCGAACTACAGGGGACGCTAGGGCGGTGTCAGTCATGAAGAGCGGAGGTATCGATGCGCTTTCGAATGGTTGCTCCGCTGGCGCTTACCGCGGCATTCTTCCTGCCGGCGCCGGCATCCGCCCATTGCGACGGTCTCGACGGGCCCGTCGTGGCCGCGGCACGCCAGGCCCTCGAATCGGGCGATGCGAACTCGGTCCTGATCTGGGTCCAGCCAAAGGATGAGGCGGAACTTCGCCGCGCGTTCAAAGAGGCTGTCGCTGTTCGAAAGCTGGGCGCCGAGGCTCGAGAGATGGCAGACCGCTATTTCTTCGAGACACTCGTCCGCGTCCATCGTGCCGGCGAGGGCGCGCCTTACACGGGCCTCAAGCCTGCCAGCCGCGACCTCGGGCCTGCCATCCCGCTTGCCGACAACGCTGTCGCAACCGGTTCCGCAGCCGAGCTGAGCGGGTTTGCCGCGAAGGAGGTCGAAGAAGGCATCCGGAAGAAGTTCGCCGATATTCAGCGCAAGCGGAACTTCCGTCCCGACGATCTCGCGGCCGGACGCGACTATGTCGCGAGTTACGTCAGCTTCGTGCACTATGTGGAGGGACTGCACCAGGCTGTCGAATCGGGTGCAGCCGGCCATTACGCCGACGGGCAACCTGCGCCGGCCCACCAGGAGTGAGCCGACTTCACAGCCATTCCGAGAGGCATGCCAGCTCGCGCATCGGTTGGCTCAGGGCAGCGGTGCTCGGAGCAAACGACGGCATTGTTTCGACGGCCAGCCTGATTGTCGGAGTCGCCGCTGCCGATGCATCGCGATCCGGCATATTGCTCTCGGGTGTCGCAGCCCTGTTCGCCGGCGCAATGTCGATGGCGGCCGGCGAGTATGTTTCCGTAAGCTCGCAGGCCGACACGGAAAGGGCCGACCTCGTCCGCGAAGGGGCGGAACTGCAGACACAACCCGACTTCGAGCAGGAAGAACTGACGCGAATCTACCAATCGCGCGGGGTGGACAGGGACACTGCCGCGAACGTCGCCAGGCAAATGATGGCGCATGACGCATTGGCAGCTCATGCGCGGGACGAGCTCGGCTTGTCGAAAATGCACGCGGCGCGTCCCCTGCAGGCTGCAATGGCGTCTGCTGCAACCTTCACCTCTGGAGCATTTGCCCCCCTGGCAGTGGCGATGCTAGCGCCCGAATCCTACGTGGTTCCGGCGGTAGCCGCCGGCTCACTGATCTGCCTCGCCTTATTGGGCATGCTTGGCGCGCGCACCGGCGGTGCGGCACTCGGACCCGCGGTGCTGCGGGTAACCTTTTGGGGCATGATGGCGATGGCCGTCACTGCCGGTGTTGGACGTCTGTTCGGTACCGCAGTCGTATAGACCCACAATCTTCCGCCCTCGCCCCAACGCGGCGCGGACGCTTTCGACCATCAATCCTTAAGCACTGATCAGCACCTTCAGTGCACCCGTGTCGGCCGCGCGGCCGAACGTGTCATAGGCGTCGAGGATGTTATCGAGCGTGAAGCGGTGCGTGATCAGCCGCAGCGGATCGATCGTCCTTGCCTCCACTGTCTTCAGCAGCATCGGCGTCGAGACCGTGTCCACGAGGCGCGTGGTGATTGCGATGTTCGCCGACCACAGCGTTTCAAGGTGCAGGTCGACCTTCTTTCCGTGGACTCCGATATTGGCGATGATTCCACCTGGAGCGACAAGCTCCTGACAAAGTTCGAAAGTCGCCGGAACCCCGACCGCCTCGATCGCGGTGTCGAACCCGCGCCCGCCGGTGAGCGCTTTTGCTGTTTCGACAGCTCGCGCGTCGCTGCTGTTGATGACGTCCGTGGCTCCGAATTGAAGGGCTGTCGCGAGCCGCTTGTCGTCGAGATCGATCACAACGATCCGCGAGGGCGAGTAGAATTGCGCGGTAAGCAGCGCGGCAAGGCCGATCGGGCCAGATCCGACGATCGCTACCGTCGAGCCGGGCGCGACCTTCCCGTTGAGGACACCGCATTCGAAGCCAGTCGGAAGAATGTCGCTGAGCATGACGATCGCATCCTCATCGACACCTTTCGGGATATGATGGAGGCTCGTGTCCGCATGCGGCGTGCGGACATATTCGGCTTGGCAGCCGTCGATCGTGTTGCCGAGAATCCAGCCGCCGTTGACGCAGTGCGAATACATGCCCTTCCGGCAATATTCGCACGTCCCGTCGGCCGAGATGCAGGAGATCAGCACCCGGTCGCTGGGCCTGAAGTTCGTCACCGCCGCGCCCACTTCCTCGATGGTTCCAACGCCCTCGTGGCCAAGAATCCGTCCCGGCTCGCAGGTCGGAACGTCGCCCTTGAGGATGTGCAGATCGGTCCCGCAGATGGTCGTCTTCACGATCCTGACGATCGCGTCTCCGGGCGCCTGGATCGTCGGACGCGGCCTCCGCTGGAGCGACTTCGTGCCGGGCCCGCCATAGACCAGCGCCTTCATGAACTGCTGATCCTCGCGCTGCGTCTTCGCGAGTGGTTCGTCCATGAGGATTCGAGTGTCGCTGGCCATCGCCTTGCTCCTGCCCGTTTGCTGTCTGTCCCATAATCGCGCAGCAGACGAGCGGCGCATCCGTAATGTTACGGACCGGACATTTCCGTAAGGAATGCACTCGCCATCCGTGCGACTCCTCGCTGTTGAGCAAGGAGGCTCTCGTGAAGGTCGAAGATATCAAGACCCGCGCCGTAAATTCGGTGAAGTCTGGGGAAAGCATCGCGCACGCAGCACGGTCGATGGCGGAAAATGACGTCGGCATGTTGCCGGTCATCGATGAAACTGATCTCCTCGGTATCGTCACCGATCGCGACATCGCCGTGCGGGCCCTGGCGGCCGGGATCAACCCCAGCTCACCGATCCGCCGCATCATGAGCGAGGACATCGCCACCTGTTCGCCCAACGACGATGTCGAGGAGGCTCTCGAAACCATGGCGAACGAGCAGGTCCGAAGGCTTCCCGTCTGCGATGACCGGGATCGAGTGATCGGCGTCCTTGGCCTGGCTGACGCAGCCATGCGCGACCCTGAGCCGAGTGAAGTCACCGAGAAATTCGCCGAGATTTGCCAGGACACCGGCCTGCATTGCCAGGCGCCCGTGTTCGCCTGAGGCCGGACACGATGCAGTGCAATGAAGCGAAAGGAGCAATCCCATGAGAACCGATTCACAGCTGTTAATGGAACGTCCGCAGACGCTCGATACGAGCCACCAGGTCGCCAGCGCCGGAATCAAGACCATCCTGTTCCACGTGCACGACGACGATTCCGTCATGGACCGGCTGCAGCTCGTGCTGACGCTTGCGCGCGGATGCGGCGCGCACATTCGCTGCCTGCATGTCACTCCGATCCAAGCCTTCACGGTCATCGACAGCTTCGGTGCGGCCTACATCAGCCAGGATATCGTGGATGCATTCGATGAGCAGGCGGCAAAGCTCCGCCAGCGGATCGAGAAAGAGCTCCGGAACGAGGATGTCAGCTGGACCTATGAGGAAACGACCGATGCGATCGTACCCAGGCTGGTCCAGTGCGCCGCCTTCGCCGACCTCGTCATCACCGGCCGCGAACCCAGACAACGCGAGTTCGGCGGCCCGGCCATCACGCTGATCGGCGATCTATTGGCGGAGATCCGCACGCCGCTGCTGGTGACGGGCGACAGGCTCGTCGAGTGGGACCCGACCGGTACCGCGGTGATCGCATGGAACGGCAGCTATGAAGCGGCCAACGCCGTTCGCAACGCGGTGCCGCTCCTCAAGATGGCGAGCGACGTCAGGGTCGTGGAATTCAGCGAGAAGAAGGAGCGGCAGTTTCCGTCGACGATGCTGCTCGAATATCTCTCACGCCACGGCATTCACGGCCAACTTGAAGCGCGCGCGACGAAGGAGCCTCTCGATGAAGCGCTCGTGCGATATGCCGAGGGCGTCGATGCCGGACTCATCGTCATGGGCGGCTATGGCCACAGCCGCGCCGGCGAGTTTCTGTTCGGAGGTGTGACCCGGTCGCTGCTGAAGGACTGCCCGATCGCGCTGCTGATCGCGCATTGAGGCATCGGTTGGGTCGCGATCTCACACTTCCTGGTCTCCAGCGGCCTTGGACAGCCTGCCGCCAGGTCGGCAGATCGCGCTTTCGCGCGGACAGGTCGACAGGCTGTTCGGGCTGGACGACGTCGGGACAAACCGGCTGCTGCGCTTTGCTGTCGGCCATCGATGCGAGATCGTGCATGCCAATGAGTGCGTGGTGTTCGAGAAACGACCTCGTCCCTGAGCGGCGTCTGCGTCTCGAGAAGCGGGTTTCATCGATGAGAAGCTGGTTGGTGTTTGCATTGCTGTTCGCGGCCGCGCCCGTCGCCGCCCAACGGGTCCAGATCGAATCGGGATCAGTCGTCCGGACCGTCACGACGCTCAAGCCCGGCCAGTTCGTCTGGGCGCCGGAAATCGCGCCCGAAGGTCCGATGCTGCTGATCGTGAACCTCTCGACCCAGCGCGCGCTGCTCTTCCGCAACGGCGTCCCGATTGGAGCCACCACGGTCTCGACCGGCAAGCCCGGACACGACACGCCGACCGGAATCTTCACCGTGCTCCAGAAGCAGGTCGAGCATTATTCATCCAAATATGACAATGCGCCGATGCCTTACATGCAGCGGCTGACCTGGGGCGGGGTCGCGCTCCATGCCGGCAATCTCCCGGGCTTTCCGGCTTCCCACGGATGCATCCGATTGCCGGCGACCTTCGCCAAATTGCTCTATGGCGCGACCCGGCTCGGAATGACCGTGGTCATTACCGACGAAAGGGCCACACCCCGGATCGGGCCGGCTCCGGAGATCGTCGCGGCTTCCCCTGCCGATGAAATGGAGTCTGGCGCCGATTATGAATGGCATCCGGAAAAGTCGCCGCAAGGTCCGGTGTCGATCGTCGTGAGCAGCGCTGACAGGAGAGCGGTCGTGCTGCGCAACGGCCTCGAGATCGGCGCGTCGGTGGTGGCGATCGACGGTCTGGTGACCGGTACCTGGGCCTATACGCTTCGGAATGTCGATGCGGCCGGCCAGCACTGGATTCGCGTGGCGCTCTCGTCCGGCGCCGAATCGGGCCAGCCGGTCTCCCACGAGGAATGGCGGCGCTTCCACGCTCCCGCGGGATTCAGACGGGAAATCGCCGGCATCGTGCGGCCCGGAACCACCGTGGTTGTCACTTCGGACTCGCTGATCGCCGGCGCAGTTGCGGCTCCGGTGACCGTGATGGAGACCGATCCAAAGACGAGGGACTGAGATGGTTTGCGCCATGCCATTCGATAGAG
>DATEIK010000052.1:0-5796 GCA_035279065.1 Sphingomicrobium sp.
TGGATGAAGCCGAAACCCTTCATCGAGTTGAAGAACTTGACCGTGCCGCTGGCCTTTTCGCCAGTCAACTGCCGCTGCGGGCCCCGGTCCGCCGAGCCGCTGCTGCGCTCGACCGCCATCGGCTCGCCCTCGATGCGCAGATTGGTCGCCGAAACGCGGCCCCCGCGATCGACCAAGGTGAACTCCAGCGGCTGCCCATCGGCAAGGTCGGTCAGACCCGCCTGCTCGACCGCCGAGATGTGCACGAAGACGTCCTCGCCGCCATCGTCGCGAACGATGAAGCCGAAGCCCTTTTGCGGGTTGAAGAATTTGACGACGCCCTTGCCCTCGCCAACGACCTGAGGCGGCATTCCGCCACCGCCGCCGCCGCGGAAACCGCCGCCGCCGCCACCGCCGCCACGGAAGCCGCCGCCTCCGCCACCGCCGTAGCCGCCGGAGCGCTCGCCGAAGCCACCTCCGCCGCCGCCGTAACCGCCGCGTCCACCACCGCCGCCGCCGTAGCCGCCGCGCTCCTGGAATCCGCCGCGATCACCAAAACTCGCTTCTTCGAAAAATCCGTCGCGCTTGTCCCTGCCGCGACCGCCACGATCGCCCTTGCGCCCTTTATCGAAACCCATTCCGTCTAAACTTCCGTGTGCCCCACCAGATCAAAAACCAACGCGCTGGGCCCTGAGGCGCAACCGGTCTCGTGCGATTCCTACTCACGCACGGTTCAGGCCCTTACATGAAAAACATTACAGGCTCTAGTGATTGAATCGTGCCAGGGCTGGCAAGCCGGGCGGCAAGAAGACTAAAGCATCCCGGACGTTGCATTGAGGAGTTTGGATGGCTGTTCATTTTCACGAGGAAGACCTGCCGGAAGAGGTAATGTTCGCCGATGGGCCGATCGCGGTCGATACCGAGGCGATGGGCTTGGTTCCCGGTCGCGACCGGCTGTGCCTTGTGCAATTGTCTGATGGCAAGGGCGACGAGCATCTCGTCCGCTTCAAGCGCGACAGCGACTATTCGGCGCCTAACCTCAAGGCGCTCCTCGGCGACCCGAACCGCGTGAAGCTCTACCATTTCGCGCGGTTCGACGTCGGCATCATGCAGGCCTATCTCGGGATCATCGCGGCGCCGCTCTATTGCACGCGCACCGCCTCGCGCCTCGTGCGCACCTACACCGACCGGCACGGCCTCAAGGACCTCGTCAAGGAACTGCTCAGCATCGACTTGTCGAAGCAGCAGCAGACCAGCGACTGGGGAGCCGACGAATTGAGCGACGCGCAGCGTGAATATGCGGCCAGCGACGTCCGCTACCTGCACCAGCTGAAGGACAAGCTCGACGAGCGCCTGGAGCGCGAGGACCGCGTGTCGCTCGCCCAGGCATGCTTCGATTTCCTTCCCGCCCGCGCCTTGCTCGACATCGCCGGATGGGCCGAGCAGGACATTTTCGCGCACGACGGATAATGTCCGACCTTGCCACCAAGGAGCGCGCGACGAGGCAGCGCTGGGCGATCCCCGGAAGCACGCACGACCGGATCGTCCGCTTGACCAAGATCGGCTTACCCGCCGCGGTCGGGATCCTGGTCGCGGTGCTCGCGCTTGCGCCGCTCGACAAGCACGGCGACGTCAGCTTCATTCTAGACAAGAAGAAAGTCGCGAACGCGCCCGAGCGGATGCGGGTCGAACAGGCCAAATATGTCGGGACCGATGACAAGGGCCAGCGCTTCGACATTACTGCGCAGCGCGCGCTTCAGCGCAGCTCCGAGGTTCCCTTGGTCGACATCTGGGGCATGTTTGCGCGTTTGAGGCTCGAGCGCGGGCCCCTGCTGATCGCCGCCAACCAGGGGCAGTACAACCTCGACACGCAGAAGGTCGCGATCAATGGTCCGGTCAAAGTCGCGGGCCCCGACGGCTATCGCCTGGCGACGCGCGACGTGATGGTCGACCTGAAGCAGCGCCAGCTGGCGAGCCAGGGACCAGTCGCGGGCCAGATGCGCCTCGGCCAGTTCGAGGCTGGTCAGCTCAAGGCCAATCTCGGCGACCGGACGGTCGTGCTCGACGGCGGGGCTCGCTTGAAAATCGTGCAAGGGGCGGTCAGATGATGGGCGTGCGCTCCATTGGCATCATTTTTGCAACGATCGTCGGTGCCGCGGCCCTGGCCGGGACGACCGCTCTCGCCCAAGCCCAGCAACAGCAGCCGGTCAGCGCGCTCAAGGGCCATGACAGCAACGCGCCGGTCGACGTCAACGCCGACCGCATCGAGGTCCAGGACCGCGCCGACCGCGCGCTGTTCGTCGGCAACGTCCACGTGAAGCAGGCCGAGCTGACGCTCGACACGCAGCGGCTGACCGTCGCCTATTCGAGCAACGGCGGCGTACAGATTCGTCGTCTCGACGCGGCCGGGGGAGTCACCGTCCACAGCCCGTCCGAGACCGCCAAGGGCGACTTCGGCATCTATGACCTCGACCGCAAGCTGATCACGCTCATCGGCAACGTCCAGCTCAACCGCGACCAGAACCAGGTCAATGGGGCGCGGCTGGTGATCGACCTCGATTCGGGCCGCGCGGTGATCGACGGCGGGCCGGCCGGCGTGAACCAGAGCGGCGGACGGGTCAGCGGCCATTTCACGGTGCCCCAGCGCCAGAAGAAGCAATAGGCGATATAGTGAACGAGGCCGCGACCTTCGTTCGTCCGGCGGCCGAACCGCCGCAGGTGACCGGCGGCCTCGAGGTGCGCTCGATCGCCAAGGCCTACGACCGCCGCGCGGTGCTTCACGACGTTTCGCTCGACGTCCACCAGGGCGAGGTGGTCGGGCTGCTTGGGCCGAACGGCGCCGGCAAGACGACCTGCTTCTACTCGGTCATGGGGCTGGTGAAGCCCGACAGCGGGCGCATCTTCCTCGACAGCCAGGACATCACCGAGCTGCCGATGTATCGCCGCGCGATCCTCGGGCTCGGCTATCTGCCGCAGGAAACCTCGATCTTCCGGGGGCTGAGCGTCGAAGAGAATATCCGCGCGGTGCTCGAGGTCTCCGAGCCCGACAGGGACGCACGCGCGGCGCGGCTCGAGCAACTGCTCGAGGAGTTCGGCCTCGCCGGCCTGCGCGAATCCCCGGCCATGGCGCTGTCAGGCGGCGAGCGGCGCCGCTGCGAGATCGCCCGGGCGCTGGCGGCCGAGCCGTCGATCATGTTGCTGGACGAGCCATTCGCCGGCATCGACCCAATCTCGATCGCCGACATTCGCGATCTCGTGAAGGAATTGAAGAAGCGCGACATCGGCGTCCTCATCACGGACCATAACGTCCGCGAGACGCTCGATATCGTCGACCGCGCCTGCATCATCTACGACGGGCAGGTCTTGTTCGCGGGGACTCCCGAAGCGTTGGTCGCCGACCAGGAGGTCCGGCGCCTCTACCTCGGCGAGAGCTTCGCGCTGTAGCGGCGGCTCCCGTGGGTTTGGGGCCGAGCCTTTCGATCCGCCAATCGCAGCAGCTGGTGCTGACGCCCCAGCTCGCGCAGGCGATCAAGCTGCTGCAGCTCTCGAACCTCGAGCTCGACGCCTATATCGCCGAGGAATTGTCGAAGAACCCGCTGCTCGAAGGCCGCAGCGACGAGCCTGACGAGCAGCCCGCCGGCGACTTCGCCGCGGATGAGGACGCCGGCGATGACGCGCCCGACGATCCCGGCGCCGACAATCTGATCCTTGGGCAAGCCGACGACGACCGGCCGCTCGACGTCGACTGGCAGTCGGAAGCGCTGGAAACCGACAGCTTCGCCGACGTCGTGACGTCAGGCGGCGGCGAGGAAGGGTTCGATTTCGACCGCGTCGAATATGCCGCCGCGTCGCTCGCCGAGCATTTGCTCGACCAGCTTCACGGGGCCTCGGGCGACGTCGGGGCGCTGGCGCGGATCGTCGCCGAGGCGCTCGACGAAACCGGCTATTTGTCGGTCCCGCTGAGCGACATCGCCGAGATGAGCGGCGCGCCGCTGGAAAGGGTCGAAGAGGCGCTGGCCCTCGTCCAGGGCCTCGATCCGCCGGGGATCGGAGCCCGCTCGCTCGCCGAATGCCTCGCGCTCCAGGCGAGGGCCGCCGACCGCTACGATCCCGCGATGGCGCGGCTGATCGACAATCTCGACCTGCTCTCGAAAGGCAGGACGACCGATTTGAAGCGGATCTGCGGGGTCGACGACGAGGACCTCGCCGACATGATCCGCGAGCTTCGCGCCTACGATCCCAAGCCCGGCTGCCGCTTTTCTGGGACTGCCGCCGAGGACGTGACGCCCGACGTTTTCGTGCGCAGGACGCGGGCCGGGTATGCGGTTGAGCTCAACCAGGCGACGCTGCCGCGCGTGCTGGTCAACCGCCGCTACTACCAGGAACTGAAATCGGGGCCGCAGGACAAGGCGTCGCGAGCGTGGCTCAGCGAGTGCCTGCAGAGCGCGAACTGGCTCGTGAAAGCGCTCGACCAGCGCGCGCGGACGATCGTCAAGGTCGTGTCCGAGATCGTCAAGCGGCAACAGGGCTTCTTCGACCGCGGCGTGGCGGCGATGAAGCCGATGACGCTGCGCGAGGTCGCCGACGCGATCGAGATGCACGAATCGACCGTCAGCCGAGTGACCTCGAACAAATATCTGCTGTGCGACCGCGGCCTGTTCGAGCTCAAATACTTCTTCGGTTCGGGCGTCGCGTCCGCCGAGGGTGAGGGAGGCGCGGCCGCCAACGCAGTCAAGGCCGGGATCAAGGAGCTGATCGACGCCGAGAGCGAGATTCTGAGCGACGACGCCATTGCGGTGCTGTTGAAGCAACGCGGTTTCGACGTCGCCCGCCGCACGGTGGTCAAATATCGCGAGGCGATGGGCATCGGATCGTCGATCCAGCGGCGCCGGATGCGCAAGATCGCGGGGTAAATGTGTCCCGGCGAAGGCCGGGATCCAGGCGGACGCGAAGCGGCCGATTCGGCCGCCCTGGGCCCCGGCCTACGCCGGGGAACTGACTCGCGCCCAAATCGGCAGGTGATCGGACGCGCGACGCGCGGCGGGCGTCATGTGCACCCCGGCGGCCTCGATCGTCAGGTCCCTGTGGACAATGATCCGGTCGAGCGCGGCGACCGGGTGGCGCGCGTGGAAGCTCGGGCCGGTCGGCGCGAGGTGGAACTCGGGCTCGATCTCCTTGAGGCACCCGGCCTCGGTCCGCCACTCGTTGGTGTCGCCCATCAGCACCGTCGGCATCTTCTGCGGCCGTGCGGCGATCGCTTCGAGGATCGAGCGCATCTGCCGCTTTCGCCACAGCCCCGACAAGTCGAGGTGCATGCCGACGACGCGCAGCGGCTTGTCGCCGATCAGCAGCTCGGCCATCACCGCGCCGCGCGGCTCCAGCGTGGGCAGCTCGAGCGCCGCGCAATCGATCACGCCCACGTGCTGCTTCACCAGGATGGCATTGCCGTGCCAGCCGATGTTGCGGGTGTTGATCTTGAGCAGCCGGTCGGCGTGCTTTCGCGCCTTGTCGAAGACCCTTTTGTGACGCACGCCGAGATGGACCGGCTTGTATAGGCCATGACTGTCGATGAGCTCGTGCGGCACGGCGGAGCCGCGTCCGCCGAAGCGCCTGTCGGCCTCCTGCAGCGCGACCACGTCGGCGTCGATCTGGTGGAGCACGTCGAGCACGCGCTGAGGATCGCGGCGCCGGTCGAGCCCGATCGCTTTCCGCATATTGTACGACGCGACGGTGATGCAGGGAGAACCGCTCACGCGAGCGCCAACAATGCCGACCGCCGTCCGGTTCCTAAACGTCCAGGTTGGCGACGCTGAGGGC